>DATBVZ010000734.1:0-8538 GCA_036515095.1 Cyclobacteriaceae bacterium
TTAGCAAAACCACCTGCCCTGTCGTTCAGCACCCATGCCAATACCAGGAGGCCCATGATGATCACTATGCTTTGTACGAAGTCAGTAATTGAAATCGCCCACATCCCGCCCACGACAGTGTAAATTGCAACCACAGTTGCACTGATCGCCACCCCCTGCCACAAATCAATGCCGGTGACTACGTTAAGGATCAGTCCCAGAGCCACCATCTGCCCCGCGGCGTAGCCGAAGTACGACGGCACGATAAACAGGCAAGCCAGGAACTCGGATCTTCTGCCAAACCGCACCCTGAAGAAATCGCCCAGCGTCAGCAGGTTCATTTCATAAAGCTTGCGCGCAAAGAAGAAACCGAACAGAAAGAGACAGAGTGCAGCACCAAATGGATCTTCGATTACAGCAAACAGGCCACCACCCAGAAACTCAGCGGAAGCTCCGAAAATTGTTTCCGATCCGAACCAGGTTGCAAACAGCGCGGAAGTACTTAATATCAGCGGGAGGCTGCGGCCGGCAAGCATGAAGTCCCTTGTATTGCGTACATGACGGGAAGCCCAAACGCCAAGCAGTACTGTAAAAATGAGATACAGGATTATGAAGGCAAGTAACAATTGATTTGCTTCGTAAGCTGCAAAAATAAGGCGGATGCGCTTTCATGCAAACCACCTCCTGGGCGGGTAGGAAAAAAACAAAAGGGTCTGAAAACGAAAATCCCCCGAAATCCTGGATCACGGGGGATAATCATTGTCTATAGTTGGCTTTAATCTTAAATCAAAGGTAATGGCTTCCCTGAATATCCGGACTTCGAAATCGATTACCTGAGAAAAACGGGGTTAAGCGGCAATTATGGGAGCTAAAACGGCGTAAAATCGCACTATTTTGAAATGAAAATCCCCCGAAGTTCTCGACTAAGGGGGATTGTCATGTCTATAGTTGGCTTTAATCTGTTGTAAAATTACACAAATTTCACAATTCTGCAACCGATTGCTTCAAATTTATCAAAAATCAGGGTTCTTCCGTCCGGAGTCTGCTGAGTCCGGGCCATCGTTGCTCAGTGAATCCGACGGCCGGGGAGATGTCGTCAGCCGCTCCCTGGGCTGTGGCTTCGAACCGGGAAACGTTGTTCTTTGGCTGATGTCGTAGCTCGCATAAAGCAAGAGCAGAACAAAAGCGGCAGCCAGTATTGCAAAGATCTTCTTTTGCCTGCTCATGCCAACCGGTTAAATGTATTCCAGTATCCTGTCGGACAAGCTCACGTTATCGGAAAGGATCTCATAGAATTGATCTTTATTGAAGCGTAACGCCACCAGGTCCGTTTGGGCAACAATAAAATTGGTGTTCAGAAAGTTCGGCAGCGAAAGCATTTCCCCAACAAACTGGCCTTCCCGGAAAAGGGCTTTCTCACGGCCCTTTTCAAAAAACTTTACCGAACCGGAAACGATCACATAGAAGTCGTTGTTTCGGGCCGTGTCGAGAGTGAGCGACTCTCCTTTGCTTAGCCTGACTTCCGTGCTGATATCCGCCAGGTAGGAGAGCGTGACGCCCGAAGTTTCGGCAAACACGGGGATGCGCTGATAGAACAGCACTTTCTCAAATATTGTCATTCTCCTACCCTTGATGATCAGTTCGTCGAGGTCTCTCTTTCTCGCCTCCCCTAACCGGGAAGTATTCTGCTGATAAAGGTCGGGATCGATCTGATGAAGTGCCCAGGCCGAGATTTCGCAGATCAGGTTATCCGGGTTAAACAGCTGTGCGATCAGATCGAGTTTAAAATCTTCGATTCGCTGTGTTCCGATCTGAAAAAGGATACACGCTTTCGTCCACCGGTTCGCCTGGGTAAAGTCGCGGTTGATCATGAATTTCAGGACCAGTTTGGTGTTGAGTTTTATCCGGGGATAAAATGTGTCAAGCCGGCTTATCCGTTCATTATCCGTAAGGTCATCAAGGATCGGAATGACCCGCTGCTTCAATTGATCCGTAAGGAATACATCCAGCAGTTCAACAGCATAGGTAATTCCCTCACTCGTTCCACTGTCAATGTTTTCTCTAACGAGCTGGATGGAGTGGGTATCATACAACATGGCCAGAAGCATGTAGATGTGTTCTATATCGTTCTGAATTTCCCAACGCAGCGACTTCCTGATCTGGTCTGCGAATCCTTCATCTCCCACCTCATGTATTGCGCTCAGGTTCCATCGGATATCGGCAATATCGGCTTCGATCGCGTACCTGATCCTGGTGATCTGTGAAATTCCTGCCTTGAAACCGGCTTCACCCATCGACAGCAATACCTGTGAAACGACCACTTTGTCGGGATAATCAATCTTGCTCCAAAGCATGTCCTTTGCCCGCTGGCCACCAATTCTCCCGATAACCTGCACCAGTCTCATCATCACCTGGGTTGACTGGCCGCTTCGATAAAAGGCAGACTCAAGCGCCGGGAGGGTAGGCTGGCCGATCAGTACCAGTGCGTTCATCGCCTGGCTGCTGAAAACCGGATCTGCAAGGTTGTCAATCAGCGCGTTGATGACTTCCGGATTATTTTTTTTTACGGTTGTCTTAATGGCTGTATTCCGCACCTTGGGTTCGTTGTCCGACAGCAATTCCATCAGGAATCTCGTGCATTCATCCAGTGAAGTATGAAGCAGGAGCTCCGCAGCATAATGGCGATCGTCCGGGTTAGGCGATCGCGACAGTTTCTGGATCCTGCCCTTTGCAATATCGCCGCCATTCTCAAGTATCAATTTCAGTTCGGACTGGCTCAGCAGATTTCTCGACTGATTGGCGATCAGCGCCTCATCAGCGCGTATGATGTACTTATCGGACACGGACAAGCCCTTCACCTCGTTCAACCGCTCCTGCGCATACTGGCGGGCGGATTCATCCTCATTCTTGAGTAAGGTGTTGATCCATGACGGGACGTTGGCGGAGTTGATCTTTTCCAGTAACCGGAATGAGAAGACCGCCTTTGATGCGGAGGGGGTAACCAGCATTTGTTCCAGTTTTGATGTCACCCTGCTAAAGCCCTTTTCCAGTCTGTCCGGCTGAAAGTCCGGACTTTCCAGCTTAGCCTTGATCTGCGAACGGTATCCGTTATACATTCGGTGTACCACAAGGAAGTAGACAGCCACCAGGACAAGCAGTAATCCTACGATGTGAATGATCTTGAAAAAAGGAAGGAATGCGACGCCGAAGATCAGTAAACCGGCAATGAAACGCGCGCTTTCATTTACCAGGCCCTCTACCTTGGTCTGGATGTTGAATCTCACCCTGCTGTCGAGTGGAATGAAGAACAACTTGAACACCGGATTTTCCAGGGAATCGCGAAGGGTCCAGTTAAACATCCGCCCGATGGCGATGAAGAGAAAAAAGAAGACAAACCCCGTCGGCGCAGTCTCCTTGTCGTAACCCATAGTCAACCCGGTAGTTAGCGAAAACAAAGAAAAAATGCCTACGATAATGGGCAGCAGGAAAAGTGAAATCCTCAATCCATAGTTGCTGATGACCTTGTTGTTGACGAACGTCTGCATGAGCAGGCTCAACCCGTACACCGAACCCATGAAGAAGGCGTTGAAGTTGGTGAGTTCACGTTCGACAGGATATTGCTCCTTGATCAGTTGCTGGAATGCATACTGGTTGAACACAAAGGTGATCATCGAAACGAACAGGAATGTCGAGAGCAAAAGCACGTACGGATTCGAGAGCATCTTTTGCAGACTTGTTTCCCGGCGAACGGCGGATCCGAACTCACGCGGATTATCCTTTGACAAACTGAACCGCGACGTGATTATAACCATCAAGGTAAGGCATAGCAGAATACTGACGGCGCATACCAGCAGATAGCCCGAGGTTTTGGGAACAATCTTGTACGTAAGCGGAATGGAGAAAGTAGCCAGAATGGCCGCAATCAATTGCCCGGTGTCGATCCAGCCGATGATTCGCTTCGACTGGCGGAAATTGAACAGCCGGCCAAAGATTCCCCAGAAACTCAGCAACAAGACGGCCGTAATGGGGCCCGTCATACAGTACATGGTAAAAAGAAGGGCCATTTCCCATTCGGGGTTCCCGAATTCGAGGAGCCAGTATACGGAGACGGTAAACGCAAGAATCAGCAAGACGCTGATGAGCACAAGCGTACTGAACCTGATCCAGTTCTGAAAGGTCGTGAACAGGGCGGTCGTCATGATCCCCAATCCGCCTGCTATCAGAAAGGCCTTGTCGAGATATTGGCCGAGGCGATTAAGGAATAGTGAATCGGCCGTAACCTGGTACGTGGCGATGAATACACCCATAAAGAAACCGGTGCAAAGCATCAGCAATACCTGCTTCTGCTCAGCGCTTCTCAACTGGAGTGATCCAAAAATTCTGTTTGCCATAGTCCGCAGGGCATCTCAAATATAATACAAAACAAAAAAACCGGCTTTCAGGGAAAACCGGCGCTGTAATATACGGACTGATTCCACGGTATTTTCAGGGGGCTGATGCGGAGTCCGCGGGCGTCCCGGGGGTTGGTGCTTTCTCATTCTGATATTCAGAATTCAATCCGGCAAGTACCTCGCTGGTAATATCCAGGCTATCGCCAGCAAAAAGCAAATCACTCGTGGGATCATACTTGAGTACCATATGCAGCCCGTTAGCCCGGCCATACTTCTTCAGGTACGCGGTGACGCGATCGTAGAGTTCCTTGTTCAGCTTAGCCTCCTCTCCCATCAGTTCCTGGGTAAGGCTCTGCTCATAAACGCGCAGGTTCTGTTGCTTCTTTTGCAGATCTTCCTCGACCGCACGGGCCTGCGAGAGGGTAAGGTTTCCTACGTTCCGCTGGTAGCTGGTAATATCATTTTGAAGTCCCTGTGCGCGATTGCGATACTCTTGATCCAGTTTCTTGGTTTTTTCTTCAAGTTCCTTCCTTCGCACATCAAGGTATGCGTAGTTCTTCAGCACGGAGTCGGCATTTATGAACGCGATCAGCGGCTCACCCGAGGCAGATGAGATCAGACTACCTCCGGTTTGATCCGAAGGACTGGAGGCAAAATGCAGATAGTACAAAACAGCTACTGCAACCAGCAGAACTACGTTCAGGATCGGCGATATGTTTTTCATTGGTTTACGTTTTATTACAGCCTGCAAATATAACCATCCTCAAGGAATTCAATAAACCGGCACTCCGTTTTACATGAATTTTGCAGAAGGCACCCTTGCTGCACTATAAATTAGTGTGCTTCAGTCATCAGCGGAATCGCCATACCGGAAGGAATACAGGGTAGGATCCAGCCTGACTGTTTTCGCTTTGTAGGATTGGATGAACGCCGAGATGGTGTCATCGCTGATCTCTTCAACATGAAGGCCGACGTCCAGGCCCACGCCGAATTCAGCCTCCGGATCAATGTCAGCATGCTCCTGCACCATCACAGTTTCCTCTTCTTCCAGCGAAAGGATCACCTCACCCATAAACATAGCGATCTCACCCGGCTGACCGTCTTCCTCCCCGTCTCCATCTTCTTCCTCCTCAACTCCCCGGTAGCCGGGAAACTTCTCCATAGCCATTTCCTCCGCGATCTGCAGCAACTCACTTTCATGCTGCAGGCGAAGCGTATAGAATACGGTATCAAAAATCACCTCGCGGTTCTCATACGGAGCAGTAAAGTAAACATGGGCATACTCCGGCGTGCGCTCTTCTTCGGGATGCTGAACGAAACCGAACCCGTTACGGGCACATTTCTCCTTGTACGCCAGGACCACTTCGGGATCAAAACCCTGATTTGATTTCATAGCTGCTGGCTCTGCCGGAACCTGATGAGAATAAATGAGAAATAAAATCGCGCGGATTGGCTTCCGCGTGTTCAACGCTGAATCGGTATATTATTTATACCAGTCCGCATACATCGGATAATTCATGGCCGTCCTCCGGATCGTCTCTTTCATTTCCTCGCCAATGATCTTGACTTTCCGGGCGGGCATGCCGGCGTAAATACTTCCGGACTCTACTACCGTTCCGGCGAGCACCACGGCTCCAGCGGCAATCACCGAGTTTTCGCCCACTTCTGCCCCATCCATGATAATAGCTCCCATGCCAATGAGGACATTGTCGGCTATGGTGCAACCATGAACCACCGCGCCGTGCGCAATCGACACATTGCTTCCGATGGTGACTTTTGCTTTCTGATACGTGCAGTGAATAATCGCTCCATCCTGGATGTTCGTATTGTTGCCAATCGTGATGGAATGAACGTCTCCGCGCACAACCGCATTGTACCAGACGGTGCAATTATCACCCATCACCACTTCACCGACTACCACTGCCGTTTCAGCCAGGAAGCAATTGGTCCCAAACGTGGGAGTTATACCCCTCAGGGGTCTGATTATTGCCATTCCATCCTTTTTGCACCAATCTAGCGGGTTAAGAGCAAAATCTAAATCTACATGACAAGATGTCATTGTAAAAGACTAAAAATTGTATTTTTGCGTCCTTACACCTTGGTGTTATGGCGAATTTGCTGGAGGATATAGGATTGTATAAAAGAGGTGAAACCTGCGAGACCGTACGGGTTTCCAGGGATCAGAATACGGGAAAGAACCGCAAATTGTACATTGAAAGCTACGGATGTCAGATGAATTTCTCCGACAGCGAGATTGTTGCCTCTATCCTGGAAGGTGAGGGTTTCGACACGACCTCCGATATCAGCCAGGCCGATGTGGTCTTTCTGAACACGTGTTCAATCCGGGACAAGGCCGAACAGACGGTGCGAAACCGGCTTGATCACATCAACGGTCTTAAGAAACGCAAACCGGGAATGCTGGTGGGTGTATTGGGATGCATGGCGGAACGGTTAAAGTCGCAATTGCTGGAAGAAGAGCAATTGGTCGACCTTGTTGCCGGCCCTGATGCGTACCGCGACCTACCAAAACTTATCGCGAAGGTTGATGACGGCGGCCGGGCGGTAAATACATTTTTGTCACGGGAGGAGACCTATGCTGATATTAGTCCGGTGCGGCTCAATTCCAACGGGGTTACTGCCTTTGTCTCCATCATGCGCGGATGCGACAACATGTGCACATTCTGCGTTGTTCCGCTCACCCGAGGCAGGGAGCGCAGCCGCGATCCACAGTCCGTCGTGAATGAGGCGCGAAATCTTTTTGAACGAGGTTTCCGGGAGGTAACGTTGCTCGGGCAAAATGTTGATTCGTACAAATGGTCGCCGGAAGCAAACAGTAAGGCCTGGATAGAGCGAAAGGAACCGGAAGGGGTTGTCAACTTTGCTCATCTGCTCGATCGGGTGGCACGGATCCATCCCGGGCTTCGGGTACGGTTTTCCACTTCACATCCCAAGGACATCACCGATGAGGTTCTACTGACCATGAAGCGGCATGACAACATATGCAAGTACATTCACCTGCCCGTGCAAAGCGGAAGTACGCGGATCCTGGGTCTGATGAACCGCGGATACTCCAGGGAGTGGTATCTGAAAAAAGTGGAACGGATCCGTGAGATACTGGGTCCGGAATGCGGACTCTCGTCTGACATGATTACGGGATTTTGCTCCGAAACGGAGGACGAACACCATGAGACACTGAGCCTGATGGACATCGTCCGATTCGATTTTGCGTATATGTTCTGCTATTCGGAACGACCCGGCACACCGGCTGCGAAAAAGCTTGCAGACGATGTTTTGGCGGATGTAAAGAAAAGGAGGCTTGCGGAGGTCATCGAAAAGCAGACCGGTTACGCACTTGCCGGCAACAGGCGCGACATCGGAAAGACGTTTACGGTGCTTATCGAAGGCACTTCAAAGCGCTCCGATGCGTTCTTACAGGGAAGAAACACAGCCAACAAGGTGGTTGTATTTCCCCGTCAAAATTTCAGAAAGGGAGAATATGTCAGGGTTTCGATTGAAGATTGCACGGGGGCGACACTGATTGGTAAAGCAGTTTGAAATGTCGATTAAAGAATCTGAAATACAGAGCATAAAAATGCGTTTTGGCATTATCGGCAATTCGCCGTTGCTGAATAACGCGGTGCGGGTGGCCATGCAGGTAGCGCCTACGGATATGTCTGTGCTGATCACGGGCGAGAGCGGAAGCGGTAAAGAATCGTTTTCCAAAATAATCCACCATTTGAGTCCGCGGAAGCACGGTCAGTTTATTGCGATCAACTGTGGCTCGATCCCGGAAGGAACGATCGATTCAGAGCTGTTCGGCCACGAAAAGGGTTCTTTTACCGGGGCGCATGAGTCACGGAAAGGATACTTTGAGGTAACCAATGGCGGTACCATCTTTCTCGACGAAATTGGTGAGATGCCTTTGGGTACGCAGGCACGTCTGTTGCGGGTGCTTGAGAACGGCGAGTTCATCAAAGTCGGGTCGTCGAAAGTGTTGAAAACCGATGTTCGGGTAGTCGCGGCTACCAACCTAAACCTGATGAAGAATGTCGAAGAGGGTAAATTTCGGGTGGATCTGTATTACCGGCTCAGCACCGTCCCGATATTTGTTCCGCCCCTGCGCGAACGCGGTACAGACTGCGAGCTGTTGTTCCGGAAATTCGCATCC
>DATBVZ010000735.1:0-2830 GCA_036515095.1 Cyclobacteriaceae bacterium
TTGATCTCAAGGGATTACTTTAAACTAATTCTTCTCGCCTTTGTGATTGCAGCCCCGGTTACGTATCTCTATATGGAGAAGTGGTTAAGCAACTTTGTTTACCATATAGAGATACGGTGGTGGATCCTGGTATTGCCGGGACTACTTGTTTTCATGGTCGCACTCTTTGCCATAGGAGGCCAGTTGCTAAAGGCGGCACGATCAAACCCAGCCAACACGTTGAAATATGAATGATGTCGAATTTGATGCAAGGCTTGTAAATCGAAAATGCAGGAAATATGCAAGAGTAAAGACCTGGGCTACGATAAGAACAATGTCGTGGTGCTGCCCATAAGGGATACATTGACGCGAAATAGCGTACCGGCAATCAAAAGTGAATTGTTGGAGAATCCGCACATTATCGCAGTTACTTCGTCCCGCGATGTTATGGGCGTTGGTATGGGTGGCATGATGTATTGTGAAAGTGAAACAGGCATGGAACAGCAAGGCGGTGTTGTGACTTTATTCGTCGGTGATGATTATCTCAAAACCATGGGTATGTCACTCATCAGCGGTCGTGACTTCCAGCCGGGGCCCAATGGGGATGCAAACGGTGCCTACATCGCCAACGAATCAGTCGTTAAGTTAATGGGTTGGGGAAAAGATGCGCTGGGTAAAAAAGTGCACTTCTGGCGTGGTGAAAACCCCGGACAAGTGATCGGGGTTGTGAAAGATTTCAATTTGAATCCATTGTACATGGGTGTGGATCCGATGTTCATCGTCAAAGGAAATTGGTCCACGGGTTTTCTTCAAATCAGATTGACCGGTGAGAACCTGCCTGCGACAATCAGGTATATCAAAGAAAAATGGTCGCATTTTGATCCGCGTCACCCTTTTGAATACTTCTTTCTGGATCAGCGCTTTAACGAACAGTATAAAGAGGATCTGCTCCAGAACAAACTCTTCTCCATTCTTTCCTGTATTTGTATCTTTATTTCTTTACTTGGATTGGTCGGACTATCCGCCTTCACGGCTGCTCAACGCACCAAGGAAATCGGGGTACGGAAGGTACTGGGCGCAAACATTTCTGACGTTATCTTTCTGCTTTGCAAAGATGTCTTATTACTCGTGGTACTTTCGGCCATACTCGTGGCCCCTGTTTCTTACTGGTTGATCGATCAATGGATGGAGAATTTTGCGTATCAGGCCCATCTGAATTATTTACTTTACCTGATGGTAACCGTGATGGCGCTGGGTATTGTCTTCTTAGCGATCTTATTTCAATCGTTCAAAACAGCATGCTCAAATCCTGTTGATGCTTTGAAGTATGAATGAAACTACAAAACCAAAGCCCTCTTAAAATGGTCTGGGAGAAATCTGATAGTGTGGCCTCGGATAAAAGTATGGAGTGGAGGTCCCCAACCAATCGCACAACCTTTGCGGACGTGCCCGGATCTCAAAAAATAACAAACTGAAAATGGAGAAAAATCCGTTGCCCCCTTACCTGTTCCGAATTCTTGCATGGTTCTGCCCTGGTCATCTGTTCGAAGAGATCGAGGGAGACCTGATCCAGAAGTTTCAGCGTGACAGGGTTGCCTTCGGCGAAACGAACGCGAAACTCAGACTTGCCTGGAATACTCTCCGGTTTTTCAGGCCGGGCGTAATCCTGAGGAATGAACGGTTCAATGCATCCGGCATTTTGCAGCTTTCCAACCATTCCCGGAACCTCACTTTCAGGCAAGCCGGCAACCTCACCGGTTGGCTCGTCTTTACCATCGCCCTCGTCTCGTACATCCTGACGGTGGAGGAAACAGCAAGCCTGTGGGACTGCAGTGAATTCATCGCGGCGTCAACGAAGCTGCAGGTGCCCCATCCCCCCGGCGCGCCGCTCTTTCTGCTGACGGGGCGAATCTTCTCGCTCCTGGCCCTGGATGATCCCACAAAGATTGCCTATGTCATTAATCTACTAAGCGTACTTGCCAGCGCATTCACCATCCTTTTCCTCTTCTGGTCAATTGTTCTTTTCGGGCGCAAGCTTGCGGGCATTGCTCATGATGCAATAGTCACCAAGGAAAAGGCAACTATGTTGTTGGGCGCGGGAGCTGTTGGAGCACTTGCCTACACTTACTCGGATTCATTCTGGTTCTCCGCCGTTGAGGCAGAAGTTTATGCCATGTCATCGTTCTTCACGGCCTTTGTTGTATGGTGCATTTTGAAATGGGACCTGATCGAAAATAAGAGCCGGTCCAACCGCTGGCTGATACTCATCGCTTATATGGTTGGCCTGTCCATTGGCGTTCACCTGCTTAACCTGCTGACGCTTCCCGCATTGGCGTTGATCTATTATTTCAAGACTTCCAAAGCAACCGCGCGTGGCGTATTTCTTACGCTGATCATTAGCGCTGGACTGACCTTGTTCATCTATGACCTGGTCATTCCGGGACTTCCCTCCCTCGCGGGCAAGTTTGAACTGTTGTTTGTCAATTCGATCGGCCTGTCCTTCGGTTCAGGTGCAATTGTCTTTTCGATCTTATTTATGAGTGCCCTGATCTATGCAATTCATTTCACACAAACACGCAACCGCTCTGCATGGAACACACTCCTGTTGGCCGGTACATTTGTGATCATCGGCTACGGTTCCTATGCCACGATCGTGATCCGGTCGGGGTTCGATCCCCCAATGAACCAAAACGCTCCCAAAGATGTAATGAGCTTCGTCCGTTACCTGAATCGCGAACAATACGGAACCGCTCCGTTGCTATATGGTCCCTATTTTACCTCCAATCCTGTCGGCCTGCAATACGGTGATCCGGTCTATGTAAAAGCAAAAAACAAATACGAGCAATCCGGA
>DATBVZ010000736.1:0-2868 GCA_036515095.1 Cyclobacteriaceae bacterium
TGTTAAATGCCTGACCGGATGCGTAGAGCCCGCTGCAGTGATCAATCTGGTTAAGCAGTTTGGGTTTGTAGCAGAGGTTCTTCCCGGGGAGGGGGATGGGGGTGTGTGTGTATAGAAGGTGTATACCCTTATGCCTCTCCCCTCGCCGCGTGTCGCATTAACCCCACTAATTGACGCATTTACAGCCCATGCCACCAGCATGTTCACTGTAATTTTGGGACAATAAACAGCGAAGAAAAATGAATATTCTAGTATCAATTTTAGCCTTGGTGGCGGGTGCAATTGTCCTGCTGCTGATCATCGCGGTATTTCTTAAAAAGGAATACACCCTGGCACGCGAGGTCCTCATCCGTAAACCCCGGAAGCATGTTTTTGAATACATCCGTTACCTGAAGAATCAGGATCACTACAGCAAATGGCTGATGACGGACCCCGGCATGAACAAAAGCTTCAGGGGTACAGACGGAGCCGTTGGATTCGTGTATGCCTGGGATGGTAACAAGAAAGCCGGAAAAGGAGAGCAGGAAATAAAAAGAATACAGGAAGGGGAGGAGATTGACGTTGAACTGCGGTTTGAAAAGCCTTTTGAGGGAATAGCCGTTGCACGCATGAAGACAACGTCCGCCACGGGAGATCAAACCCTGGTAAACTGGTCCATGTCCGGCCGAAATCCCTACCCCATGAACGCAATGAATTTGTTTGTCAGGGATTTGCTGGGCAAGGATCTGGAGTTAAGCCTTAGGAATCTCAAGACAATTCTGGAAAACCAATGATCAATAACTAAACGATTACTACCATGACAACATTAAATGCCTATCTGAATTTTAACGGGAATACCGAAGAAGCGTTCAACTTCTACAAGCGGGTATTCGGCGGTGAGTTTAAAGCCATTCAACGATTCAGGGACACCCCCGAAGCAGGAAAGGTAGCGGCAGCTGATGCAGACAAGATAATGCACATTTCCTTGCCGATAGGGAATGGAAATGTGCTGATGGGCACCGATGCACTGGAGTCCATGGGTCAACACCTCGTTGCGGGTAACAATTTTAATTTGTCCCTGGATGCCGATACTGAGGAAGAAGCGAGGAGGTTGTTCAACGGACTTTCAGAGGGAGGCCAGGTAACCATGCCCTTTGACAACGTGTTCTGGGGCGGGTTGTTTGGAATGCTTAAGGATAAGTACGGCATTCAATGGATGGTCAGCTATGACGACAGTCGTGAGGGGGTGTAGGTATATAGGTATATAGGTATATAAGTATATAGGTATATATGGGTATAAGGCCTTGCCGCCAGCAGCGAGCGAAGGAGGGGTATGAGGGTGCTACATCAACACATTACAAGATGACAACCGTAAATAACAATTCAAAAAGGAAGCCGTGGACCGGATATATTCTGAGCGGCTTTGCCATTCTGTTCCTGCTGTTTGACAGCGGCGGAAAATTGATGCAGGTAACGCCTGCCGTGGAGGGAACAGTTGAACTCGGATATCCGGAAAGTGTTCTTTTCGGACTTGGTCTTACCTTACTTATTTGTACCATTCTGTACATCGTGCCGCGTACGGCCATTCTCGGAGCGATTTTGCTCACGGGTTACCTCGGTGGTGCGATTGCCACACAGGTTCGCGTCGGCAACCCCCTCTTTACCCATGTGC
Source organism: Cyclobacteriaceae bacterium (assembly GCA_036515095.1). Lineage (GTDB taxonomy): Bacteria > Bacteroidota > Bacteroidia > Cytophagales > Cyclobacteriaceae > ZC4RG29. The sequence goes on from DATBVZ010000736.1 coordinate 1,652, forward strand.
TCTTTCCGGTATACCTGGGCATTCTGATCTGGGGAGGACTCTACCTTCGCGATAAGGGGCTACGTACACTAGTGCCGTTGAGGAGGGGGAATGGTGGATGAAGGTATTGGTATAAGGTATAAGGAATAAGGTGAGCGTGATGAATTCTCAGAACCCATTCAACCTAAACACCTAAATACCTGAACACCTAAACACATTATTATGACCCGAAGAACAAAAATCAAGCTTCGGCAGCTTCTGGTCATCACCTGCTCGTGGCTGTTGGTTGGTTTGTTCATTTCCATATACGACTACCTCGACCATCAATAACTTTCTCCCAGATAGCTCACGCATCAAAAATATCATGGCGTGGGCTGTCGTTGTTGCCTTTACGCAACTGATGTTACAGGTCAACAGCAAATTCGGGCACGGTGAATTCGGGAATATTATTCGCGGGAAATACAACACGCCTAAGGAAGAGAAGAAGATATTTATGCTTCTCGACCTGAATTCATCCACCACCACTGCCGAACAATTAGGTAATGAAACCTACCATGAGTTGCTCAAGGATTTTTTTGCGGATATCACCAATCCCATACTTGACAACCGGGGAGAAATCCACCAGTATGTCGGCGATGACGTTGTTGTTGTATGGAGTCATGCGGAGGGTATCGAAACAGGGATAGACAAAAAAGCCCTTGTCAATTCGCCTGCGGTTGCTAATGTGTCATATAGAGTAGTGAAGTAACGGAATTCGCCAGATGCCTGCTCTGTGCGCGGATTGGCTGTCGTATAGGCCGCCGGGATCGTTCAGCCCCAGACCTTTTCCAGCTTTTTTCTCAATAACTCCATTCCATCCGCAACCGGACCACTTCAATCCACGTTTAGCCGGCAAGTTGTTCATAAGTACAATATCACCATTTGTGATTGCGGCCTCACAGGCAAATGACTAGTTTTCGAACCATTTTCAGTACCAATTCCCAGGACGCCACGAAAATAACAGGCGTCCCTGACACAAAGACAATGGCCAGCACCAGATTATCGGACGGATTTGAAAGGGATCCGGCAACTGATGCCCTCCTCAGGAAGCTGCTTGAGGAGGTGGAAGCCAATTTAAAGAATGAACAATTCGGCGTGGAAATGCTCGCTGATAAAATGGGGATGAGCCGCTCACACCTCCATAGAAAACTAAAACAGGCCGCAGGCAAATCCGTCAATCAGTTTATACGGGAATACCG
>DATBVZ010000737.1:0-5073 GCA_036515095.1 Cyclobacteriaceae bacterium
ACTTCATCATTTTTAAAAAGGCCCCTCAGCAGGGTGTCGAGATAAAAGCTGTATTTGCAGCCGGGCCCACCATTGGAATTGTGGCCCCATATTACATTGAGCGAAGCACGGATGGAGGATTTGGCTATACCATACATGAACAATACAAGCCCGGAATGGATATCTTGTCCATCTACGGCACCGGAAGACTTTTTGAGGGCATTGGCGACTCTAAACTCAAGCTGGGAGGCAATTTGAAAGCTGCCCTGAACTTTGAATTGGGGACAAACAAAAGCCAGGTAACTGGTTTTGAGGCCGGATTTCTCCTGGATGCCTATGCCGGCGAAATCGATCTGGTTCCCGAGGCCAGCAATTATTCCGTATTCCCTACTCTTTTTATTACCCTGTTCTACGGCACCCGGAAGTAACCAATTTGAATTTTTTTTTGTTTTAAAACTGTGACCTTTTCCTAACTTTGGTATTCTACTCCTATAAAATCTAGGCCTATGGAACCCAAAAAGACTGAAAAAGCGGATCTGACGAAGAAAACCGGATTATTTTTCAATATCGGGCTTGTTGTCAGCTTGCTGATTGCTGTGATGGCTTTTGAGTACAAGAAGTACGACAGGGCCGATCTGGATGATCTGGCCCGCAATCAGAATATCTTCGAAGAAATGATCGAGGTGCCACCCACGGAGCAGCCTCCTCCGCCTCCACCTAAAATTCAGCAGCCTCAAATCATCGAGGTTCCTGACGAAAAGGAAATTGAAGAGGAGATAGAAATTGACATGGATAATGAGATCACTGAGGAAACGAAAATTGAGGTAATCACCATTCAACCCCAGGAAGTAGAGAAGGAGGATCCGAACGAAATCTTTCTTGTCGTTGAGGAAACTGCCGCACCGATTGGCGGGATGAGCGCATTCTATGAATACGTTTCCAAGAAAATGCAAGGTAAATATCCTGCACAGGCGCGGCGTATGGGAATCGAGGGCAGGGTCTTTGTTGAATTTGTCGTTGAGCGCGACGGCTCGCTGACCGACGTGAAAGCGATCAAAGGGATCGGAGCAGGCTGTGATGAGCTTGCGGTGAAGGTAGTGAAAGAAGCTCCTAAATGGAAACCCGGAAAACAAAGAGGTAAGCCGGTGAGGCAGAAGATGGTTCTCCCTATCGTCTTCAGGCTGAATTAAACTCCATATTGGCAACTGAATCAAACCCCGGGTCCTCCGGGGTTTTTTGTTACAGAAGAAAACCGAGCAAGAGTCCGGCTGCAATGATCGCCGGCGAGGGTATCCGGGTAAAGGCCAGGAGGATAAATGTGGCGATGGTGAAAGCAAAATTGGTGACCGTGTTATCCAGCGGCTGAAACATGATCACTGCCGCCGCCGCGACCAGCCCTGCACTGGCTGCCGTAATACCCTCCAGTGATGCCCTTACTGCCCTGTAACTTTTGAGTCCGTCCCAGAAGCGGATGACAAAGAAGATCAGGAATGTACCCGGCAAAAAGATCCCAAACGAAGCCATGAGCGCTCCCACGATCTCCCCACCAATACCATATTCGCGCATGGAAAGAGAACCGATGTAACTGCTGAATGAGAATACCGGTCCCGGCAGGGCCTGGGCCACTGCATACCCTGATAAAAACTCATTGGAAGTCAGGTAATGCTTATACTCAACGAACTCGGTATACAGCAAGGGCGTCAATACCTGTCCACCGCCAAAGATCATGCTCCCGTTGCGATAAAAGTTTTCAAATATTCTTACGGGAAGGGAACTCGTAGCATATCCCAGGGCGGCGGCTATGATCAGCACACCTGCCCATAAGATAAAGTTCGACCACGAAATGGTTATTTTCTCCCTGTGATTCCTGGGCAGCTTCTTATATTTCAGGGATGTGACCAATCCTCCACACAAGAGGATGATCGGAAATACATAGGGGGTTTGATACAAGTACGAAAAGACCGCAGCCAGGCACATCAGCACAAGACCCGTCTTTGATTTCACCGTTCGCAAACTGATCCGGTATGCGCCATAACTTACTATTCCGACAGCCATAGGCAGAATAAATCGTGTAAACTTCAACGACCAGCTTTTCTCCTGGATGTCCGACATCATTATTGCCGCAGCTGCCATAAAAGCCACTGCAGGAAGCATCCATACCAACAGCGTAAGGTAGGCCAGGTTGGGCCCTCCTATCCTGAATCCGATCGCCGTCAGCGTCTGCGTGGAAGTTGGCCCCGGGATAATCTGACAAAGTGAATTCAGCTCCATGAGGTCCTCCTCAGAAAGGTAGCCGCGCTTGGCCACCAGGATCTTATGAAAATGCGCGATGTGCGACTGAGCACCCCCGAATGTGGTGAGCGCAAGAATAAATACATCCTTCAGGAATAACGTATATTTTACACGTTGAAACAAAGGTGCTGCCTTATGTTAATAATTACTTCTTCAGACCTATCTCGGCAAGACGCTGATCCAAAAATTCCCCTGCAGTAATATCGTCAAACAGTATTGGATGGTGATCGTCAATGCAGTTCTCCAGGCAGGACAGGTCCATGTCTGATCTGGGATGCATAAAAAATGGAATGGAGTATCGTGGTGTATTCATCAGGTGTCTTGGCGGATTGACAACCCGATGTATGGTTGATTTCAATTTCCCGTTTGTTAGCCGCTCAAGCATATCGCCAACATTGACAACCAATTGATCCGGCAGGGCAGTGATCGCTATCCATTTTCCATCCTTGCGCAAAACTTCCAGCCCATCGGTACTGGCGCCCATTAACAAGGTGATCAAATTGATATCGCCATGTTCCGCTGCCCGCATAGCATCAGCAGGCACAGCGTCAGGATCCCCGATCGGATAGTAGTGGATAGGACGCAAAATACTGTTGCCGTTCCTTATCTTGCTGTCGAAGAAGGTTTCTTCCAATTCAAGGTACAGCGCAATGGCCCGCAGCATGAACATCCCGGTCTTCTCAAGTGCGCGATAAGCCGTTAATGCCGCCGGCCTAAGTTCCGGCAGCTCGCCAGGCCAAATGTTAGCCGGGTAATTTTCCTCAGCGGGATCTTCCGGCGTAAGCTCCTGGCCTATGTGATAAAACTCTTTGAGGTCGCCGGTGTTCCTGCCTTTTGCATGCTCCCTGCCTTTCGCTGTGTAACCGCGTTGTCCAGCCAGCCCGGGAATCCCGTATTTTGCCTTCACGCTGTCAGGCAACGAAAAAAATTTCTGTATTGCTTCGTAAAGTCGCTGACGCATTTCCGTGGTGAGCATGTGATTGCGTATTGCAGCAAAACCAATATTGGCGTATGCTTCACCAAGCCTGGAAACAAAATCCTTCTTTGTGACCGTATCGCCATCGCAGAATTCCGCCAGGTCAAGCTCAGGAACTGCATCGTAAAGTACATCCTCCATAAGCAAGAGGTTAGTTACTGCAAGCTATAAAAAACATTCAATTATTTGCATCCCTGGCTGGCCATTCACAGGCATCCGGGAATGGTGGCCGGCTCATTTTCAGGCTGAGTTTCGTGCGGCATTGATGATGCCGAACATACAGCGGATAACCAGCTTGCGGTAGTGCTTTTCGTATTGTTTTTCTCCGGGTTCCGACTCCCGCAGCTGCTGAAGGGCGTACTGCTGTATGGTAATCAGCGGCAATACAATTCTTTCCCGCAGTTTGACAGAGTCACGGTTCAACGGGTTATTTTCCATTAACTCGCTGAGGCCCGTCACCTCAAGAATCATTTGAATCGAGAGGTTATACTCATTGTGCATCTTTTTCCATAACGCACCAAATTCCTTGTCTCTTGACAGGTAAGCAGTCGCGGGAAAGTAAGACTTTGTCATCGACATCATACTGTTGTTGAGGAGGGTCCTGAAAAAGAGCGAGCGCGCAAAGAGCGCCTTGAGCGCTTTTGCCTTTCCTCTCTTCTTCAACTGCTTCAGCGCGGTGCCCACACCATAAAAGCCAGGTATATTCTGCTTCATTTGCGCCCACGAGCCTACGAACGGAATCGCTCTCAGGTCTTCAAATTTGGAACCCCCCGTTTGACTCCGCCTCACCGGTCTTGATCCGATATTGGTATCTCCGAAATAGGCCAGCGGTGTAACCCGCTCAAGATAGGGAACAAACCTGGGATGTTGTTTGAGTTCCAGATAGGCCTTGTGCCCCTCCTTGGCAAGGGATTCGAGAAGGGCCTTTTCCTTATCGGTAAGGTGATTGCTGTGTTTCAGAAAAACGTCACTCTCTATTCCGGCTGAGAGAAGTTGTTCAATATTAAAAAGACACGATTCAGGCTTTCCGAAATTAGAGCTTATGGTTTGCCCCTGGATAGTGAGCTGTACCTCCTGATCTTCAATCGTATCCCCCAGTGAGGCGTAGAAATCATGGGTATTGCCACCTCCCCGGGCCGGAGGACCGCCCCGGCCGTCAAAAAAAACGGCTACGAACCCGTTCTCACGGGATATCCTGGTAAGCTCTTCCTTCGCGCAGAAGATGGACCAGTTGGCGCGCAGGTATCCTCCGTCTTTGGTTCCGTCGGAAAAACCCAGCATGATCGTCTGCTTGCTGTTGCGCGACATTAGGTGCTCGCGATAGGCCGGAACCTTGTAGAGCGCCTTCATGACCGACGGGCCATTGAGGAGATCCTCAATGGTCTCAAACAGCGGTACAATGTCCAATGGCAGCCGGTCGTCTTTGGCAATAATAAGATTGGCTAACTGAAACACCCGTATCACATCCAGGGCGGACTGGCAATTGCTGATCACATATCGGTGGCAACCTTCTTCGCCGTTTTGCTCCTGGACCTCCCCGATGACCTCAAAGCTTTCAAGCACTTCGTTGATAAACGCGTCATCGAACTTCAATGAGGTTGGCTTGAACCGGAGTTTTAGCAAGAGATCGATCTGGTCAGGCTCGCTGAGTCTTGAGTATTCCTTAACCCTTTTTTGTTTGTCCTCGAGTTGTTTCAAAATGGCGCTCCAAACATAGGCATGCTTGCGACTATCCTGGCGGATATCCATGCTGGCGAAATAGAAGCCGAACACCTTAACCTTCGTTATGAACTTATCGAGCAGGTTGAGGAATAGTCCGTCGTGTT
>DATBVZ010000738.1:0-3493 GCA_036515095.1 Cyclobacteriaceae bacterium
TGAGGATTCGCTTACGGTTGCAAACGATTTAGAATAAGCTAAAATAACCTTTGCTTCGAATAAAAAGTTTTCCGTACTTCACATTAAAATAGTGCAATCGATTGCACACACACCTCACACTCATGGAATGCCAACCAAATATTCAACACTAACCTATTAGTCTATGCATTTAAAACTTCTACTAACATTCTGCTGGTCGCGCAGGCTTTTGCTACTCGTATCAGCGCTGGTGTTCAGTACCTGCTTTGCTTTTGCACAGGAGCAGACCGTAACAGGTAAGGTCACTTCCGGTGAAGACCAACAAGGCTTACCCGGAGCCAACGTGCTCATTAAGGGATCCGCCACCGGTACCGTAACCGATGCGGGCGGCATGTACAGCATTCAGGTTCCGTCAGGCGAAGCGACGCTCGTATTCAGCTCTATCGGATACTCTACTACTGAAGTATTGGTGGGCGGCCGGACCACAATTGATGTTGTAATGACATTAGACGTTACTCAACTATCGGAGGTAGTTGTAGTAGGTTATGGTACCCAGGAAAAGCGTGACGTAACAGCGGCCATTTCCTCCATTGGTTCGGAACAGATTGACAAAATTCCTTCCACAAACACGATGGATGGTATGAAGGGACAGGTCGCCGGGGTCGACATTCTTCAGAATGGCGGCCGTCCGGGCGAATATCCCAGTATCACTGTTCGCGGTCGCCGGTCTATCAATGCTTCCAATGACCCGCTATTTGTTGTGGACGGTGTTCCCATGACGGGTGGCCATGGAGACCGGCTTGAAACCACCGCTAACGATCCGGATTCCGGCGCCGGTACGATCTACGACTTTAACCCGCAGGATATTGAATCCATCGAGGTACTGAAGGACGCCGCAGCTACAGCAATTTACGGGTCAAGGGGCGCTAATGGCGTTATATTGATTACAACGAAGAGAGGGAAATCCGGGAAAACCACTGTGAATTACAGTGGTTACTATGGTGTTTCACAACCATTTCGCACCATCCCCATGATGAGCGGTCCTCAATTCGCCGCTTTGAAAAGAGAGGCCAACCGTATAAGCCCCCTTGGAGCCTCAGGCAGGACTGCATGGGAAGGAACGATCCCCCCCGATGATCAGGTGTTCCCTGATCCAGTGGAACTCAGCTCTGCGACCAACGGAACATCTACGGACTGGCAGGATCTTATCTATCACAATGGCAGCCAGATGAACCACCAGATCAGTGTGGCCGGTGGAAATGATAAAACACAATTCAACATTTCTCTGGGATACTTTGATGAAGACGGCATAGTTGATGGTATGGATTTTAGAAAAGTTACGTCCAGGATCAATGTTGATCACACAATCAATAACACATTCAAGGTTGGCACGTCGACCCTGTTTTCAACATCCAAGCAAAACTGGGGATCCGGCAGCGTAGTCTCCGAAGCGGTAAATCAGACGCCACTCGGCTTGCCATACGATGCCGAAGGCGAAATAATCTTTCTGCCTATATCGGATGGTATTCGATCAAATCCACTAAGCGAATTAGTGCCGGGAAAACGTGTTGATGAACGGAAATTTGACCGGATATTCTCGTCGATCTATGCGGAGGCCAATATCACAAAAGACCTCAAGTATAAATTCCTGATCGGGCCGGACATCCGCTATAGAACCCGCGGCGTTTTCGAGGGGCAATTTACCAACCCAAGGAAGAATGGCTCCCCTGCGGCAATAAACGAAAATGAGATCAACTTTGGTTACACACTGGAAAACCTTCTTACGTATAGCAAAACGTTAAATGAACGTCACCGCATAGTCGTAACCTTCCTTCAAAGTATTCAGAAGCAGGAATATGAGCGGCACTTAACTTCGGTTGAAGGACTCCCGTATGAAACACAATTATGGTATAATGTGGCCACGGCAGGTGCCAACATAAGGGAAATCCAAAGCCGGTTTGAGGAGTGGGCTCTGGCTTCCTTTATGGGACGGATCAACTATGCCTTTAATGGGAAATATCTTTTGCAGGCTACCCTGCGATCGGATGGTTCTTCGAGGCTGGCGCCAGGAAACAAATGGACTAATTTCCCGGGAGTTTCTGTGGGATGGAGGATTATCGACGAACCATTCATGGCAGGTGTGGGCTTCCTGAACGAATTAAAGCTTAGGGGTTCTTACGGAGTCGTGGGGAATACTTCAGTTGACCCTTATCAAACACCGGGAAGATTGGAAGGGCCGACCCAATACTCATGGAATGAAGATGCGGCCTTAGGGTTCGGTCTTGCAGAAATTCCAAATCCGGAGAAGGGTTGGGAAAAATCGGCTACTATTGATGTGGGGGTTGACTTTGGTATGTTCAACGGAAGGTTAAGCGGGACATTGGACTTCTATAAGACCGAAACAACCGACTTGCTTCTCAACCGTGCACTGCCTGTTACGTCAGGATACGATGAAATACAACAGAACGTTGGTGCTACCGAGACCCGCGGTGTTGAACTTACTCTGTCGGCCAACATTATTGACTCTCCCGGAGGATTCCGATGGGATGCCGATCTTAATTTAGCCAGCTATAGCGAAGAGATTGTGGATTTGGCGCAGCGGGATGCCGACGGCAACAAGGTTGACGATACCGGTAACGAATGGTTCATAGGATATCCGATCCGGGTCTTTTATGATTACAGGAAAATTGGAATATGGCAGGCTAGCGAATTTGATCAGGCCCAGTCATTCATGCAAGCTTACCCTGGTGAGATCAAACTGGCGGATTCCAACGGCGACGGCGTATTTTCACCGGATGATCGTGCTATTTTGGGCGATGATATCCCATCTGCTTTTGGTGGTTTTAACAACCGTTTCTCGTTTAAGGGATTTGATCTTTCAGTATTGCTTTATTACCGACTTGGTTTCATGATCGAAAGTACCTTTCACGATGATCAGGCAACCATGCAGGGCCGGTATAACAATCTGAATGTCGACTATTGGACGATTGACAACCCGTCGAATGACTATCCCAGGCCAAACAAGAACCAGGAGCATCCTCAATTTGATACAAGTCTTCGGTTCAAAGACGGGGGTTATGTGAAACTCCGGAACATAACACTGGGCTATAATTTTCCCAGTAGTATTACAGAAAAGCTGGGGATGTCCAACCTGAGGATTTACTTCACAGCCCAGAACCCTGTAGTATGGTCGAACTACAAGGCTTTTGACCCGGAGAACGCCGGGTCTGTGTCGTCGGGTGATCTTCCTTCGAACAAGCTGTTTTTGGGTGGTATTAACGTTGCATTTTAAGGCCTAACTGAATTATCGGTATGAAAACTAAATCTATAATACTACTAGCTGCATTGTTGATCTTCTCAACGCAGTCGTGCGACGATTTTCTGGAGGAGACACTGGTCTCCGATGTTTCGGCATCCAGCTATTACACCACGGCAGCCGGATTGGAGGATGCTGTAGATGCCGCATACCATCGTCTGAAGTGGATCCACAGCAATGAGCGGGCGCACAGCGTGA
>DATBVZ010000739.1:0-2083 GCA_036515095.1 Cyclobacteriaceae bacterium
GGCACGCAATCATTGCCTCATGGAAATACGCGGAAAAAAAGGAAAGAAATTCGAAGAATTGGGTCCGCTGATTATGGAATCCGGAGCTTCCGGGCATCCTGATGATGGACAGGAATTGGAAGAGAATCTTGTTAAATTGGAGAAATGTATTGAAGCGCTGAAAAATGAACAGAAACACTGCGTGCGGCTGTTCTATCTGGAGCAAAAGTGTTACAAAGAGATAACCGAGGTTACTGGTTATGATTTCAACCAGGTGAAGAGTCACATACAGAATGGTAAACGCAATTTGAAGAACTGCCTGGAGCAGCCTCATGGGTAATGTAAGCGAGGATATTGAAAGGTACTTGCTCGGACAAATGAGTCCTGCGGAAATGCATGCCCTTGAAAAAAGGGCACTGCACGACCCTTTTCTTGCCGATGCCCTGGAAGGTGGATCGACCCTTCCACCGGATGAATTTGCCCGCGACACCAAATCCCTGGAGAACCGCATCAACTGGAGAGTGGCCGGCAAGAGAACCGGCGTGAAATGGTATTACCAGGCAGCAGCAGCATTGCTTTTAGGGGCATCCGCAGTCCTGGTCTACACGCTGACCCGCCAGGAACAATCGGTGACACCGATAACCATGAACACACAAGAGGAAAGTAAATTGCACGAAGAATCCGTGCCACTGGCGGATACGATAGCGGCAGCGGAACCGGAGCAGGATGACGTTGCTGATGGTGAAGCGTTGAGTACGCCAGCGGAGCCTGGATCATCCGGAACACCCCAAGCGCCATCAGCGGCCAGGGCTGAGCGACCCGATGTGCAACCGCCCCCTGCATCCACAGACGCCAGTGACGAAAGGGAGATCATGCCACGCGAGCCGACAGACACCGGCGATGGCCGTGAAGCAACTATTGTGCTGCACGACACTGCAGAAGCACAGCATTTTGCCCGCAAAGATGCACGTGGCAGGCAGGCCCTGCAACCACAATCGGCAGGTCCGGTCAGGGAAATTCTAGCTGAGAAGGCAGTCGAGGTAAAAGGCCAGACCATCCGCGGCAAGGTCACGGACATCGATGACGGGATTCCCCTTCCGGGAGTAAATGTGATTGAAAAAGGTTCGGGTGTGGGAACGGTAACGGACCTTAACGGCAACTACGAACTTACCATACCCGCGAACGCCCAAAGCCTCGTATTCTCGTTCATCGGGCTTCAATCGCGCGAAGTGTATATACCGGCAGGCAGCGACTCTACCGCCGAAGTAGACATTCAGCTGGAGCAGGATGTTGCAGCGCTCAGCGAAGTGGTGGTGGTCGGTTATGGCACGGAGGAGGATTTTGAGTTTGAAGGAACCAAATGGGAACCCGCAGAGCCAGCGGGGGGAAAGAGGGAATTCAAGAAATACCTTGAAAACGAAGTGCGATACCCGGAGATAGCTATTGAAAACAAGGTGGAAGGAAAGGTAACTATCCAGTTTACTATTGAACCTACAGGTACGCTTACCGATTTCAAGGTCGTACGCAGCCTTGGATATGGATGCGACGAAGAGGTGATCAGGTTGATAAGAGAGGGGCCGCAGTGGAAGCCCACAAAACGCAACGACGAACCGGTTCGTGGCAAGGGAAAGGTAAAGCTTAGGTTTGCTTTGCCCAACGATAAGAAGTAGGCGTCCCTAACGATTGACAAGTAGCTTCACCGTTTTTTTAAGATCAGCGGTCTCCACCACCAGTCCGTACAAACCATTGCTCAGCATCTCAACATCGATGGGCACACTGTTTTCACCTACTACCAACACGTCCTCAACCTTTCCGATCCGTCTTGACAGCAGGTCTACCAGATAAATGGTAACCGGCTGCGCTTTCTGTGAAGCCATTGAAACCTCGGTATAGCGACTGCCGGACAGCACCGGATTTGGAAAGACCGTTACCCCATGTTGCGACGAAGCCTCTTCAGCGCTGAGAACAATGGAAAACATGGCGGTGAATGTGGTGTCTTCCCGGGGTGTTACGATGGTCTGCGAATCATCTCCGCCGTGCAGCCATTGGTCAAACGAGTAGGTAATCTCATCTACAACCTGGGGGGAAACGGCGCCGATCCTTC
>DATBVZ010000740.1:0-4829 GCA_036515095.1 Cyclobacteriaceae bacterium
TGCTGTTCAGCCTGCTGCACAACCCTTGTTCAACAACTATCTATACCATTTACAAGGAAACAAATAGTATAAAATGGACAATGGTTTCAACCTTTCTTCCGATAGCGTTGGGTTTTGCAGTTTGCTTTTTTGTTACACAAATCTGGCAAATCGTCGCGCTATTGCATAAATAGTTAGGTATGGAGATATCAAGGTATATCATGAGCATGCAGAGGATTACGATAGGTGGCTCGATGATCATCATGACTGGTTTATGTCGGAAGTAACTGCATTTAAAAAGGTAATACCAAAAATGGCGAGGGGTATTGAAGTAGGGAATTGGAAGTTGACGCTTTGCTGTAGCATTGGGAATAGCGGAAAGGAATAGGCTGATAGACATCGGTGCGACAAATGAAAAAGCGAACTTGGAGAAACTAAGGCAGGAACTTGAAAACTTATCAAGGAAATCCGTTGTTGTCATATATCGTGATTGCAGTCCTTTTGATCTTTGCCCCAATATTCGTCCAGCCCGTAGCTTGATGAATGAAATACGATTCACGCATCGCAAGCTGCTAAGCCCCTCAAAAAATGCTAAAGCAGATTGGATTGATAAAGGTTATCCGATGAACAATTAAACGCTTTGAGAGTATGAAAAGAATAATTATCGTATCGCTAGTTGCTTCATTGTGTGCTGTCGTTTACAGTACATTAATCAATCAGGAAAATTTCTATCATCCTGAATTCAGTAAACCTCGTCCATCATTTGGAATAGAAGCGGCTCATGCCTACCCTCCTGCAGTAGGTATTTTGAGTAGCTCCAAAAACTGTATGAGTTGTCATGTCGATAACGGTCCCTGGAATGAAGACAATCTCATTGTGGATATCCTGGATATGGATACTAAAAAATCATTGAAGCAGTCTGACGGCTCGTTTGTTATTGAAACTGAAAGATGGGAGCAGAAGAAACTGATTACGGTAGTCGGCTGGATAAGAGAAAAATCCGTTCCTGCACCATACCGTAATGCATGGCTTTATCTCGACCCTTCAACCGTGGGTACTCTTTCGCTTTCCAAATTCGCACCCGATTGGGATGTAAATCTTCCCTTGTCCTGTCGGGTGGTTGGTGACAAACTTCCGGGTTATGAGAACGCAGATATCACCAGTTTACCCATGATCATTCAACCGATGAGCAATGCGAAGAACGCTGAGTTGCAATTGCAAATAATGCTAACCAAGGGCGAGAGCATAAAAGGTAATGCGCAGGAGGGAATGCTTGGAAATTATTTTGAACGAAAAGTATTTTTAAAAATCAAATGACATATTAATCTCTATCCCATGGTTCCGTATGGATTGAGAATAACTTTTGAGATTCTTAAAATCTCTTGCAAAGCTCTGCCTAAACCGGATTCCTGAAAGTGAAACATAAAATCCGGTTTTGACGAAGGCTTTGCACGCAGGTTCGAGAGTCATTTTACAACCCATATTCTGCCTGACGTTCGCTCACCCTCGCGTTTAGCCAGTTCATTTCGGTCAGACTCCAAATGAAGAATCACCTCTTCAACTGTGATTTGATGATAAGCTGCATGCATCTCCCCTCTTACTCAATGATTGAAAATTTTACGGACACCAACAGTCTAAGCAGGCTGGAGATTATGATTTGCTATTTTTATAATGGTTTTTAACCCAGGCAACAATCTGGTTGTCGGTCATGCTATCCGCTGTTTTAACTGATCTGATCCTTCCGGCTAGCAGTTTATCATTCCGCATAAATTTATCAAGCTCTGTTTTCATGTCAGCAGGTCCGAACAGGACAATTTCACTGGCATCTTTTATTTCCGTTGCCACCTTTTTCAGGTATTCACGAATTTTGTTCGCCATCCGGTTTTCCTTTTTTTTACTGAATTCGAGGAAATACTCACCAAACCGGGCGAAAAGTCTTGTTTCACCGGGTATTCTTTCCCTTTTTTCAATAAGGGAAGGGATAATTCGTATGTCTTTATTGCTTTCGTCCAGAGAAACAATAACAGCTCTCTTCAAGTCAATCCAAACACCAATCCGTTTTTGCATGACTGTAAGTGTACTTTTTATTGCCTTTTAGTTACAATTGATGGTTCATGAAAAATATTCCTCCCGGTCTCTGTACTTACTTTCTTTTCCTCCAACCAAACCGCATGTGTTTTGATTTTTCAGAATCCAGACCGATTGCGTTTTTCATACTGCACCTCAATTTTTTATTGTCTTGAGGCACCCCAAGGGATCACTCTCCCAATACTCAGACAAACTTACAATGCACGCTTTCTGGGACTATGATGACTATCATATCGCTGAATGCCTTTTGTCATGTTTCCATAGCAAATCTGAAAACATCTTAGTATCCGGGGGTGATGACACCCAGAAATATTGAGCTATGGACAATATCAGAATATGCTAACACAACGAAAATAAATCAAATAACCTCAAAGCCATGAAAATGATAATCAGCATACTCACGCTCTCTTTAATAACCTATAGCTCCCGGATACCTTATTTGCAATACGGCGAAGATGTTACAATCAATGCCCCTGTTCATGAGGATCTTTACGTTGCCGGGGGCACGGTCACCGTAAATGCACCAGTCTATGGGGATCTTGTTGTCACAGGAGGAAGAATTGATATAAATGACAGCGTGACCCATGACATTTTACTGGCTGGTGGAACCGCTGTCTTCAATGGATATGCAGGTGACGACATCAGGTGTGCCGGGGGCAGGCTTCAAATTTCAAAAGATGTCGGGGGTGATTTGGTAATAACCGGAGGAAAAATTACGATAGACAAGGATGTAATTATTCATGGAAATCTATTGATTAGTGGCGGAGAAGCGACGCTTAATGGAACGGTTAAAGGGAATGTTAACGGGGGAGCAGGTCAATTCACATTAAACGGGAAAGTTGAGAAAGAAATGGATTGCAGGGCCGGCGAAATCACGGTCAATGGAACTGTTCTGGGAGAAACTGTTCTGGCCGCTAAAATAATTGAAATCGGTTCAACAGCTAATTTTCACAATGATGTGCGGTACTGGAATAAGGAAGGCTCACTCGATTTCAAGGGAACAATAAAAAATGGGAACGCTGCCTATGATCCGGAATTGAAAATGGAAACCGGGCACTGGCTTTACCTTGGATTTGCTTCATTTCTGATTCTGCTATGGTATCTCGGCGCTGCACTCCTTATGATCTTCATCCTTCAATATCTGTTTGGTGTCACCCTGCAAAAAGCAGCAGGCACCGCTCTGTCAAATTCGCTAAAATCGATCGGATTCGGTTTCCTGTTTTTTATTGCGGTTCCTATTGCTGTAATCCTTTCATTCTTCACAATCATAGGTGTACCTGTGGGGTTAATATTGCTTTTCGTATATATTACTGTACTGTTCTTTTCAATAACAATAACTTCCCTGGTAGCAGCCAATTGGATTAACAACGTGTATTATGGTTCCCGGTGGAAAACATGGAAGTTGGTTCTCACTGCCTTCGGCATTTTTATTGTGCTTAAGCTCGCTTCCCTCACACCATTTGTGGGCGCACTGATAATGGCTATCCTGGTATGCCTGGCATTCGGAGCTATTCTGCTCAATATAAAATGGAGAAAGATTAAGGTAACCACTAACGAAACCTGATAGTTCTTTTTTGGAAAAACTTTGATATGCTTGGAATAGATTTACCCCCGGTTATGACTGAGCCTAATTTAGCTGATTATGACTCCTTTCTGCGTTCCTTTCACTGGGATGATGAAGCAAGCCTTAACGGTTTGCGCGACGGTCCGGGTCTCAACATAGCACATGAAGCTATCGATCGGCATGCAACAGGTCTTTTGAAAGATCATATTGCTCTGCGTTGGATCAGGAAAGATCGTTCTGTAAAGGATTTTACTTATTACGAACTTCATGAACTTTCAAATCGCTTCGCAAATGTGCTGACTACACTTGGCGTTACAACAGGGGAAACTGTATTCACCCTTACCGGCCGTATCCCTGAATTGTACGTTACGGCATTGGGCACCTTAAAAAAAACCGCCGTCTTTTGCCCTCTGTTCTCTGCTTTCGGCCCCGAACCGGTTTATCAGCGCTTAATCAGAGGCGATGCCAAGGTGCTGGTCACCACATTGGAGCTGTATACAAATAAAGTCAAAGCGTTGCTTCAACGCCTCCCTGCTCTTAAATGCGTATTGCTGACTGACACGGAGGAGGATTTGAATGAAAAGGTATTGTCGCTGCCATTACTCATGGAGAAAGCGTCTTTAGCATTTACAATCCCTCCAACACAACCCGGTGACGCCGCCCTGCTGCATTTCACCAGCGGTACTACCGGTATGCCCAAGGGTGCACTGCATGTTCACCACGCGGTGGTGGTCCACTACATGACCGGAAAATTTGTACTCGACTTTCACCCGGATGATGTTTACTGGTGTACAGCCGACCCCGGATGGGTGACCGGTACTTCATACGGAATCATTTCACCTCTCGTGAATGGTGTCACGAATATCGTTGATGAGGAAGAATTCGATGCAGCCAGGTGGTATTCCATACTGGAAGAACATAAGGTTGGCATATGGTACACTGCACCTACAGCCATAAGGCGGCTTATGCGGATGAATATTAAACCCCGAAAACAATATAATCTTGAACATCTACGGCTGGTGTTAAGTGTTGGTGAACCACTTCACGCAGATGCCGTGCGATGGGCACAGGAAACTTTTGAAGTTCCGGTACTGGATAACTGGTGGCAGACCGAAACAGGGGGCATTATGATCTCCAATTATCGGAGTATGCGTGTCAAACCAGGTTCAATGGGTAAGCCCCTTCCAGGCGTGGAAGC
>DATBVZ010000741.1:0-3780 GCA_036515095.1 Cyclobacteriaceae bacterium
GTCTTCGACTCCGCTCAGACACCGAGCCGACGGTGGTTGAGCGTAGTCGAAACCAACGTCAACACTCCAACCCACCAACACATTCCCCCGGGTTACCTGGCGTACAGAGCGGGGATATAGTGTTTTCAGGCGCTCTGTGGATGGGTTTTTCTCTGTTTTGAGGCGGCCCCGGGCCTTTTTTCGTGCGGCGTGATTTGCGGCAAGGTGCCTTTCCGGGTTACAACATAAGTCTTGGCAAATAGTCTCAACATAAGGATTTCACGGTATGACAGAAGCATATTCAACCTCCCTTGTTGACTGCGAGCATTGCTACGCTTCCAACGAATACGGAAGAAAGTTTTGCTCCCAGTGCAGTTTCCCCATCGGGGGAACGGAAGAAGAAAAAACAAGTTTTCGCCTGGTCGTAAGCAGCCGCAAGCGGTTTCTTGACGACGCAAAGGACAAGATCAAGAGCGCAAAAACAGTGATCTACATCCTGGCCGGCCTGTTCTTTGTATTCGGGCTTGTCATCGGGTTCGTCATGGATGACTTTGCCACCATGGTCGCGAATTTATCCCTCACGGTCATCTACCTCGTGCTGGCGGCGTGGTGCACCCGCAACCCGTTCGGCGCGATACTTACCGCGTTCATACTATACGTCACCCTCCAGGTGGTGAATGTTCTTATCGATCCCGCTACACTGATCCAGGGTTTCGTCATCAAGTTCTTTGTGATCGTTGCGCTGGTCAAGGGGATCCGGTCGGCGCACGAGGCGCAGGGTTACCTGAGAGAATTGCAAAATCTCAAAGCTGTTCCCGTTGACAACGAATGAGGTCATCGGAATTTCTTCGTGCGTTAACTGCAAAACGGAGGTTCAGGCTGCGGATCGTTTCTGCGGCCATTGCGGAAGTACGTTACATGCTGAGCCGGCTAAACCCCAGGCGGACGTATTCTCCCTGCTGACGCCTTCCCTGACCTACTATTTCCTTACGTTGGCGCTGCTGGCCACGTACAAGCTGACCACCGTTTTCGGGGACGATTTTCAGGGCTTCGTCATCGTGAACGCCATCGACGTAGCCATCGTTCTCGTCTTCGCGATCATGGCATGGAAGGATATCCGGCCACTGTTCAGCTTTTCCGGGTTCCGGTTTTCCATTGCCGCGCTTACCGTCGTTTGCGCCCTGGCGGGGAGTCTTTTTATTTCGGAGCTGGCCAACTTCATTAACATTTCCATCAACGACGACGTTTTCTACGACACCTGGCTGTTTCACGAAACCACTTCGCCGCTGTTGTATTCCGTGCTCTTCGTCTGCGTCCAGCCCGCCCTGTTCGAAGAAGTCGCCTTCCGCGGCTTTTTGTTGAACAACATCCAAAAGATCGCCTCCCCTGCCGGCGCCATCTACATCACCAGTTTCATTTTCGGCATCGTCCACCTGGCGATCATCAGCATGCTCTGGCTGGTACCCATCGGACTGGCCTTTGCCGTCCTTCGCCTCAAGTACAACACCCTCTGGTACGGCGTGATCGGGCACTTTGCGTACAATCTGGGGATCACGTTGCTGGAGCATTTTCAATACACACCGGCATCGTTATTCTTCAGCTCGTGATCTCATTGATCCGCTGGATGATCGCGTCCATTTTCTCTGCCTCCTGTTTGATCTTATCCAACGTACCGGATTGGGGATGGGACCCTTCCTCGAGCTCGATCAGGTGGATCAATCCCAATATCCGCGCAAGAGGACCCCGCACATGATGGGCGTTGACGAACGCATACGTCTTCAGCACATCCGACTTTTCAAGCACCTCCCGGGTCTTCACCGAAACGATATCCTCCAGGTTATTCCGGATGGCGTTGAGCTCCACTTGCTGTTCATGCAGCTGGCGGGTTTGCGCATCGAGTGTCTCCGACGCATTGCTCAATTCTTCGTTGGCCATTTCCACCGATTCCCGGTACGAGAAAAACCTCATCTTAAGGTGCCATACGATCAGGATCAGCGTCAGCGTGTTCACCAAAAAATCAAACTCCAGTGATAACACCGAATAATTGTCATTGCGGGATCCTGTCCATTCCGGGAGGGTAACCGTGCTCAGCATGAGCATCACGAGGCCATAGGCAGCCAGCAATGCCACCTGCAGAACGCCGTGCGACGTAATGACAATGGCTACCACCAGCACGATCAGGGTATAGGGTCTTGATCCGTCCCACCCTCCTGTATCGTTCCAGAAGAAAAGGGAACTGCACAGGGCCATGCCATAAAAAATGATCACCGATAGCGTAAACTTTTCCGGGTAGATATGCAGGAAATACAATATCAACAGCAGGTTAAAGACGCCAAGCAGGATAATGGGCAGCGGGGACCCGACGAGGATCTGATGCGTGGTCTGGATGAGGCGGAAGGCAACGGCAAGGTACAATCCATAGAGGAAGAGGCGCATCTCCAGCCTCCTCTTTACCACGTTGACATTATCAGAAATCTCCATGGCGCTTGAGGTCCTCACTCAGGGTATGCACGATCAACTGAAGTTCAGAAACTTCCATCTTTAGCTTGCTTTCAAGGAACCCATTTTCGGGAACGTTGTGGACTTCCAGTGTTATCTTCTGCAGCGGCCTGTTGAGCGATTCGGTCGACAGCCGGATGTAATCCGCGATCGCTTTGTTCTGCAAAATGATCTGCCGCGTATGCTTTTCGATTTCCGACTCGAGCCGGGAATTAGCCTCATGGAGCTGCTGCTGCCGCTCATCGAGCGCCTTGTGTTGCTTCGCGATCGTGCCGACCTGCATGGCGAGCTCCGTCCGCAACTGACCTATCCGGCGGGATTCCCTGACCAGGGCAACCTTGAAATAGACGATGAGCAGGAGCACAGCAAGTAAGGTGGTGAAGAAATTATCAAGCGGCGTGGAGTAGTGACCCGACAGATGTTGGGTAAGTGAGCCGTCGAGGCGCAGGTCAACGTTCGCCATCGCAATGGAAGCGAAATAGAGTGTCACCAGCCAGATCAGCGGCCGTTTGTTATATACCAGCACGAACACGATCCCCAGCCCCATAAGGTTGTACTCGGTGGTACCGAGGATGCCGTCAAACTGGATATAACTGAAGATCAGCAGCGCGAGGAGGATAAGTCCCGCAATCATGGGTACGCGTGAGATCCTGGCCCGGTAAGCCAGGACGCCCAGCGTGCAGAACGTAAGAAGGATGAAGACGTCAACAATCAATACCGGCGGGTTGACAACGCCTGCCAGGTCCTGGATAACGGCTTTCAGGGTTCGCATGGCGGCGATTACCATGGTAACGAACCACACCTGCAGTTCGAAGTTCTTGCTTTGCAGGTTAGTCAGGAATCGTGTCATACAAAGGATGGCCTTGGTATTGGGTGTGGGACTCAATCAAATATACCGAAATGTGACCGGTTCGGAAACAGCCTTTACCCTTGCTGATGTTAAGAATCTTCCAAAAACTTTGCCGTACTTTGCGCCTGCCTTAGGGCCGCGCGTGGCAGGCAGGTCTTAGAATCTTAGCGATGACCCTACAAAGCCCACTCTTACCGATCTACTCCACACTCCGATTGTCAGTTCGTATCGGACTTGCTCGGGTTCAACCTCGCGATCAAAAATGTACCGTCCGGGCGAATGATCTTCTTTCCGCACCCCGGGCAGATTTGCCTTCTTATGGGTAACCGGCTGCTTTAAGTTCCTCAATTCATTTGCCGGTCTTTCGAGAATGCCAACCGGGCTGAGCTATGCACGCATCCAAAGGATTCGCTTTGCTTGACCCGTTGCCCCGCCGCACGCCCCTAACCCCT
>DATBVZ010000742.1:0-2976 GCA_036515095.1 Cyclobacteriaceae bacterium
TTCCCCGGACAACAGTGATACCCTTATACCTTATATCCCCATATACCTATACCTCCACCCGACCAAGCATCCCATTTCTGCCCCGGAACCGCGTTTGCGACATTGTTTACAGGCTTTGCGACAATTCTTATAGGCCACGCAAAGCCGTTTGGTCCACTTTTGAGGCATCAACTGACCTCAAAATTTTCGGACTAAACAAAATGATACAACAATGAAAACAACTGCAAAACAAATGGTCAGCCGCATCAATCTGTACATGATTGCGGCCACCATGGTGACTTCCTTTGCCTGCAGCGATCAGGAAGAAGTCAAACCGACAACCAATCCCGAAGCGGAAAGTATTAATGGCTTCATTGATCAGCTCCCTGACTGGCAGACTGAAAATGTAACGGAAAAGGCACCTGTCGTGCTATCAGACGTCATGGTTCCGACAGGAGGGGGGGATCCTTACAAGTGCCAAACCATCGCGAGAAGTCTGGTGCGAACTTTCCAGGATATCATGTCCGTGGAAACAAATTTTGGAACCATCTGGCCCGGCGCGTTCATCCAGGGCAATACACTAACGGATGGGGAACTAAAAACAATCAATGTTACACGAGCCCCGATAACAATCCAGATTGATATTCCACTCAATGAAGGTTCAAAAACAATAGATGTACCGAACAGTGTTACGGTCCAGCAGGCCATTTCTGACTTTCAAATAGCAGCCGGTGAAATGCCTGAGGGATCGCAATCCGGCGCAGGAGTGATGAATTTTGCTGTGGAGGAGGCCGCATCTTTTGAGCAATCGATGTTGGCAATGGGGATAAGCGGAGGTTTCACAGAGCCGCAGTCACAGATAGGGTTGGAGGCAAGTGCCAACGTAAGTATTGAAAGGTCGTTCAGTGAACATACTGTCATTGCAAAATTCGTTCAGCAAATGTTCACGGTAAGACTTGCGGATGATTTGATAAAGGAGCCGGCCGATTTTTTTGCCCCCGACGTAACCCTGAGTGACGTGCAGGCATTGGAAAGTAATGGATCAATCGGTGCGGAGAATATTCCGCTCTACATAGAGTCAGTAACATACGGGCGGATTATGCTCTTTACCATGAAATCAACAAGTGTTTCTTCCGGAACCAGTCTGTCCGGCGCATTACAGGCATCCATGGCTGATTATGCCAACGGCGGTGCTTCCCTTACCGATGAGCAAAAAGAAATCCTGCAAAGCACCACCACTACAATTTTCTCGGCAGGAGGTACCAAAGAAGCTGCCAACGGAGCTATTGCCAATCTCAACTGGGGTGAATTCTTTAAGGCTGCTCCGGCCACCACGGCAGTCCCCATTTCATTTGTCGCTAAAACGTTGAATGGCAAAAAAATAGTAAAAATCATAGACTATGCCGACTATGTGCAGCGTGACAACTGCAAGGCGCCCAGTTCATACGATATCACGGTTACCTGGACCAACAATGACTATACAGGAGCTTGTGCAGGTGGTGTTGCCTGCCCCCAGGTAGTGAGCGTTAAATCGTCCAATGCTAACAGCGGAACACTTTTGACCGCGCTGAATTCATACTCCTATACAACCCGGTTTACCATGGATGATTCTCAACCTGAAATTAGCATAAGGTCGATAGTCGATCTGTTGTTGCCGCCGACCGGCCTTGATACTAAAGCAAGGACGACAACCCATAATGTCCAAACCCTTAAACCTGGCAATACGGCAGTCAAACACATCCTGGAGAATTGGGCGGGCAGTGTGTCCCTCGACTTTGTCATCAACAAGGTTGCCAATTATGACGACTGATATTTCATTACGGAAATGATTTTCATAGCTAGGGGGTCTTTTTACAGACCCTTTAGTTTTTTCACACAGCAGAGGGATTTGTTCCATTTCCGGTAATCATTCAGGTTTATTGGCCAATCACCAGAGCAAATGCGAGCGTCAAAACTGTCAGGGCCTACTCGCTTCTCAACGCATCCACCGGGTTGCTGCGGGCCGCGCGGATTGATTCGAATCCGATTGTGAACAGGGCTATGGATAAGGCAATTCCGCCGGCAAGCAGGTAAAGGGTGATGTCAGGGGAGATCTTGTACGTAAATCCCTCCAGCCACCGTGTGATGCAGTACAAGGACAGGGGAACAGCCAGCACAAACGCGATAAGCACCAGCTTTACGAACTCTCCCGACATCAGGCTAACGATCTGCCCGACATTGGCGCCCAGCACTTTTCGCACGCCAATCTCCTTGAACCGCCTTTCGGCCATATAGCTCGAGAGCCCGTACAATCCGAGGCATGAAATGATCAGGGCAATAGCGGTGAAAGTGCTGATGACCGTCGATACCTTGCGGTCCGCGTCATACTGTTTTTCAAAATCCTCATCCAGGAAATGATATTCGAACGGGGTATCACGATTTATTTTTTTCCAGGTGGCTTCAAAAGCCGAGAGCGTTTCCGGGATATCCTTACCGGTGACATCCGCTATGATGAAGTAGTTTGCAGGTGATTGGTCCACACGGAATAACAGGGGATAGATCTCTTCCCTGAGGCTTAGCTGGTGGTAGTCCTCCATAACACCGATGGCTTCAAATTCGTATCGGTCTCCCTGCCAGTCGAAGTACAGTTTTTCGCCTACGATCTCTTCCGGCGCAAAACCCAGCTGTTTGGCCGCTTCGCGGTTGAGAATGACTTTTCTCCACGACTCGGTGTTCCGGTTCCAGGAAAAATTATTTCCTGCTATGACTTTGATCCGCATTACCTCAAGATAATTCGGCTCTACAAACGCGTTGCGCACCAACACGGCCTTTTCCATACTGCTTCCTTTCGGATAGAGACCGAAATCGGAAAATATTGGGGCGCCTGGTACATTGTTAGTTCCCGTTATGCCTGCCACACCGGGAAGCTCTTGCAACTCGTCTCTCAGCGCAACGAAATTGGCCCGGGCAGTCGCCGTTCGCAGCGGCAATACGATCTTATTGGTGACACTGAAGCCG
>DATBVZ010000743.1:0-2933 GCA_036515095.1 Cyclobacteriaceae bacterium
CATCTTTTAAGCGGAAATAGGGGGATGAGAATGTACTGGCGTAAGTTCTAAGTATATTTGATTTTAATGACTTTATAAGAGCGCATTAATCAACTCTTCAACCTGCCTGCCCTGCTGAAGGCCGGTGTGAGGCAGGCAGGCTCTTCAACCCTTCAACCTTTGACGCCTATGTGGGAAGACGATGACGACGAACCTGATTTCGATCCGGAAGAGGAGCGACGCAAACTGGAGTCCAATCCTGTTTTTCAAAAGGCGGAGGAGATCCGAGAATTAACCCAGCGCATTGTCGACACGATGGATAAGAATGATCCCGAATCCGAGATCCAGAGTTCCCTTATGCTTGAAGATTCCATTGTAATCCCCGCCAAAATTGCCGGGGCGGAAGCGGTTGATGACTATATCCTGAAGATGGAGAACGCCGTCATCATAAAGATCCATGCCCGCAGTCTGCTTACCCGGACGTCTTCACTCAAGTATCTGGAATTGGTAGCTCCTGCGTATCTTCAGTTGTTACGGGACGAGATAGAGGCCTTTCGTCTGCTCTTTCGCCAGTGGATCGCCACGTTTCATCTGGATACCACCAAGGAAGGTGACGGCTGGGGATTGTTTGTTGATGACGGCGACTGACAATCCAGGGAACTTCGCTGGAAATTTCCAGGCAACAAGAACTCGCGAAGTCGCCTAAAAGGAAACCCTTAGTCTGTAGTAGGTCCGTTCCGAGTACGCGCACAATGGAACAAAGCGTTCGTAGAATTCAATCCAATCCGGGCGGTTAACAAGCCGGCATTTAGAAGGCTCCGCATCTGCAAAGGTTTCGAATTCCTGTTCAAGGATGAGGGTATAACCACGACCTGAAAGATCGGTGAGCAACCGTACATGGATGGACGGATCCTCCTCCCTGATCCTGTTCAGGTAATGCGACCACATGTCAATGGCAGGCCTTCCCATACCAAACTTCAGGTGAAAGATGTTCCTTTCGATAGTCATGGTTACAAAGGTGGAGTTATCCAAAGTCAGTATCCAGCCCAAGTCTGTCCCTCAGTTCTTTCAGTGCCGGATATTTTTCGAGGAGGTACTCAAATTTTTCGCGGCTGGTGTAGATCATCTTCCTGGATTCTATTTCGCGCAGCTCTCCCCTGAGTGTAAGTGATCGGTTTTGAAGTCTCTTTCGAAGGAAGGCCGTTGCTTCTCCTTTGAGGGTATTCAATATGGTCTCCTGGACCGGATTATGCAGCTGAACCACGATCTCATTCTTCCTGCACTCAACAGGTTGCCTGAGAAGCTGATATTCTGCCTGAAATGATTTGCGTCGTTCGGCAAATTCGTCCCATGCGTTCTGAAATTCTTCGGCAGTGAATTCCCTTTCGTCGGGCTGAATAACCTCTGCCACAGAGGGCGAAGCAGCGCCGCCGTTCTTGCCGTTCTGCCCGGTGCTCACCAGCTCAGAAAGCCTGGGGGTTTTTAAAGAAGTGCCGGTTCGTATTCCTTCCGGAGGTGCGGAGGGCAGAGGGTCTGCAGGGTTTGAAGCGGAAAGTACATCGGGAGGAACAGGCGCGATTTCCGGAGGCTGCGGGGTCTCGCGGTTGGTTACACTAATTTTTTTTTTAATCCTTCCTCAGAAAGCTCAGCTGGTCTCATGACTGCATTCACGTGGGCCATTTTCATCAGGCTTAATTCGGTCAACAGCCGCTGGTTCTTACTCATCTTGTAATTGATGTCGCATTGGCTGGCTATGTTCAGCCAGGTGAGCAGGAGAGAAGGAGAGGCCGCATTGGCCTGTTCGTAGTATTTTAGCCTGACGCTATCCGGTACTTCCATAAGTTGAACCGTGCGGGCATCCTGGGAAACCAAAAGATTGCGGAAGTGCTCAGCCAGCCCGGTAATGAAGTTATGGCCATCGAAACCCTTTCTGAGGATCTCGTCAAGCAGAAGCAGGGGTTCCGTATGGTTTTCAGTCAGGAGCGCATCCACAACTTTGAAATAGTAGTCGTAGTCGAGGATGTGAAGGTTTGCCAGTGTTTCCCTGAATGTAATTCCCTTCCCTGAAGAATACGTTACCATCAGGTCGAAGATGGACAACGCATCACGGAGGGCACCGTCAGCTTTCTGTGCGATAAGATGGAGGGCCTCCGTCTCCGCAGGGATATTTTCCCGTTTGGCTATCGTTTCAAGGTGGGCGGTGATATCGGCTATCTGAATGCGGTTGAAATCGAATATCTGGCATCGCGACAGGATCGTGGGTATCACCTTGTGCTTCTCGGTGGTTGCCAGTATAAAGATGGCATAGGGGGGCGGCTCCTCGAGCGTCTTCAGGAATGCATTGAATGCCGAATTCGACAGCATGTGAACCTCGTCGATGATGTACACTTTGAATTTTCCGAATTGCGGAGGGTATCGTACCTGGTCTATAAGGTTCCTTATATCTTCAACCGAATTGTTGGATGCGGCATCCAACTCAAATATGTTCAGCGAATTATGCTCTGCCTTCTCATCGAAGCCGTTGATGAGGCGTGCGACGATGCGGGCGCAGGTGGTTTTGCCGACGCCCCGCGGCCCGCAAAATAGGAGGGCCTGCGCAAGTTTATTGCTGTCGATGGCGTTTTTCAGCGTGGTGGTAATATGCTCCTGGCCGACAACCTCGTCGAATCCGGTGGGCCGATATTTCCGTGCCGAGACAACAAAATTTTCCATGGGGCGCAAGATAATGGGGGCAGGGCAATTTTTACAATTACCCCGTGGAATTAGTTCACATTATACGATGTTATATCGTATATTTGAAGAGGAGGGACTGAAATTATGAAAGTAACTGCTTTATTGCCAGAGGATTTGATTCAGGAAGTAAGAAAGGCAAGCGGTGGTAAAAACATCACCGAAAGCATCCGCATTGCCCTTGAGGACTATATTGCCCGACAACGCCTTAAGAAATCCAGGCA
>DATBVZ010000744.1:0-3602 GCA_036515095.1 Cyclobacteriaceae bacterium
AACACGAATTTGAACTGCTTTTCTTTTTTGCTCAAAACTCCGGTAGACTTGTATCGTGCAACAACCTGCTCCGCCTTGTCTGGGGCACCGATCAGGGGATAGTAGAAAGCACGGCCGAACAATATATCGACAGCGTTAACGATAAGGTCGGAATCACGCTTATTGAAAAAATACAGGGCTACCAGTTCCGCTTTACAGGGAGAAAGCTCTAGACTACCAATGCTTTTCCGTAGGCAATCTTGCTGTAAAAATCAGCACTTTGCTTTTTGAATCGGGTATTGGTCAGCCGGTCAATACCGTAAAGCCCGAATTGATAGCTGGGGCCAAGACTCCATTCGAAATTGTCCCATGCGCTCCAATGATAGTACCCTTCAACAGGAATTCCGTCTTCGATTGCCTTGTGAACAATTGACAGGTAGTCTTTCAGCGCCTGAATTCGTTTCGTGTCGTCGGAAGTGCAAATACCGTTCTCCGTAATGATGATAGGCTTTTCGAACTGCTTCCAGTATCTTTCCATACACTCTCTCAGGCCCTGCGGATAATATTCCCACATGTCGTCATGCGGTTTCCCTGACTTTCTTATCTTCTCAGGAGTAAAAATGTTAGTAATGGGGAAAGGGTCATGGGCAATTTTTGCATAATAGCTCATTCCGAAAAAGTCCAGCGACTTGAAAAGCGATACCGGATACTCCATGTAGCACCAGTCGACCACTTTGGCCGGTAGGTATCCCAGGAAATTCTCGGCGGTGAACAACGTGCAGTTGTGCGAAATGCCCACGGCATGTTGGGGAAATCTATGTTTGATATAGGTATAAATTTCTTCATGTGCCCCGGCCAGATTGCGAACCACCCTCGTTGCTGTAAACAGAGTTTTCTTGAACGGCGGGAATTCACCGGCTATCCATCCCATGCCTGCATACAAATTCGGTTCGTTGAACGTATTCCAGGACATGACATAGGCACCGAATTCGTTTACGACCTTCCTTGCGAAATCAAGGAACATGGGAATGTTGGACGGGTTTTCCCATCCACCCAACCGGGCAAACCAGAGCGGATTGGCAAAATGATGCAGTACCATCATAATGCGGACACCCTGCAAACGAAGTCGCTCTAACAGATAATGATAATGTTGGCAGGCTGATCTATCAAACGGTCCGAACGGTTCGCGTTGCAACCGGCTCCACATTAACCCCATGCGGTAATTCGGCGCCAAAGACCGGATGTTCTCAATATCCTCGTCCAGTTTCTCTTCGTGATCGGTAGTCCGGTCGAAAATGTGCCCGTCACGTGCCTTTACATTTACCCAGTCGTGCTGAAACGGGGTTTCGATCTGACAGGCAGACGTACTCGTTCCAAAGGCAAACGTTTCCGGAAATTTCAATATCACAATAACAAATATAGGTCAATGTGCACGACCTGCCAATGATGAACAATCTGGAAGGCGGAACCTACATTTTCAGATTTATCCTTCCCGGCACCTCAGTTGTGAGGAAGATCATTATTTATTAGAACCTGATACCTGGTCCTTTACATACCGCTGTTATTCGTAGGCAAGTGCTTGCCGGACGCTGATCCGGTTGGCTCTGTTCACTGGATGAAGAGTAGCCAGGTAAGAACCTGAAATAACGATTGCCACCCATAGCAGGATGGCGACTGACGATACGGTCAGCGGAAGGGAAATCCGGAAGGACATATGCCCTATGAATGATCCCATATAGTATGAGAGGAGAAGGGAGGCGATGACGGCTATCAAAATGCTGAGGATACCAATGATCAATGCCTCGAACACAATGAGGTTTCTGACTTTTTTCGGAGTTGCGCCTATTGCGCGCATGACTCCGATCTCCCGGGTGCGTTCGAGTACATTCATGCTGAGGGTAGACATGAGTCCAAAGGTTCCGACGATCGCCATGAGTACCGCCATGGCCAGCAGGGAATTTACCAATACGCGCATATGTGCCGCCACCGCATTGCGCAAAAGCCATACGGGTGTGCTGGAGCTTACCCCGATCCGTTCACGTTCAAACAGTTCTTCCAATTCGCTGCTCCTGTCTGCAACCGACTCGCGGGATCGGTCGTTGTAGGCAACACGGAGCATTCCTATCTCTCCCGTTGCTGCCATAAGTCCTGAAAATGTTGGCAGTGACACATAGGCAGTAGCTGACGACCCAATGTCTTCCGTAAATCCGGCAATCTTCCAGGTGGTAATCTTACCTTTTAGGGTAAGGGAAATAGTATTACCTATCTTCATTCCGGATGTTCTGGCCAACTGGTTCAACACCACTTCATCCGGTCGATCCGGGCTTAACCATTGCCCTTCTGTGATTGTGGGATTCAGCAATTGTGTTGGCAGCGGAACAGCCACCATCGTAAAGCTTCCGTGCCCTTCATCGGGATACGTGTGGGTGATCTCATAGGTATTTCCTTCGACAACCGACGTGGACGATTGATCCCAACCCTCAACAATTCTCACGCCGGCAAGGCTCCTTACTTTTCGGATAATGGAATTTGTATTTGTGCGTTCATTCAATTGCACTTCATGATCGTATAATCGCTGAATTGCGATTCTCCCTAACGTTTTATTCCAGGCCGCTGACAGGTTGAGCGCTGTAAGAAACATGGCTCCGCCGGCTGTGAGAAGGCCTAGCGTAAGAATGAGTCGCCCACGTTGTCTGAACGCGTTGCCCAGTGACTGTCGAAATGTACTCCCCAACAAGTCAAAACGCTGAATCCACATATCCCACCCGGTATGACGTTGATTTCTGTTGGAAATTCCATAATTGTCCAGGGCTTTACGCACGGATATTCTGCTCCCACGAATAACCGGAAAGGCTGCGCCAACAAACGGGATAATAACGCCAGCGCCGGCTTGTACCAAAGAAACCCAAACGGGGATAGTGTCATCGTTTATTTCCAGGTTAAGTAACACAGCAATTTGCGAAAACAAAACAGAGGCGCCCATTCTGCTTAGGGGGATACCGATGCCCAATGCGGCCACACAGAGGGTAAGCATCATGAGCATGTATAGTATGGTGACCTGAAAGGAACTGGCTCCGATGGTTTTCATTATGCCGATTTGACGCACCTGCCTGACCATCAACGTTGCCATGGCCGTAGCCACCAGGATTGACGCTAAAGCCAGGATCATAAAGCTGAAAAGGGTGAAGATAGACAGTATGGCATTCATCTGCCCCTGATGGGGATGTTTTCCGGGAGGGGGTATTTGTATCTCCAGAACCTGGTGTCCGTGCCGTTTCAGCCAGTCAGCCAATGCCGTTGCCTTGTTTGTAATATGTCCGCGGGAGCTGCCTTGGTCATTCACAATAATTCTAAGCAGATCGAAGCCTTGCGTTTCTCCTAGCCAGTGCAGGGTAGAAAGCGTGATGTACCCGTATCCTGCCTGCTGCTGCCATGCCGGGGCAAGGCCCGGGTCATGAACGATGCCCGAAATGGTAATCGACCGCACTGTTCCGTGCGGTGTCTTGACGATCAGCTGATCGTCCTGCGATGCTTTCATTACAGACAGTGCTGTTCTTTCGACCAGCATTTCCCTTTCTTGAGGCGTAGCAGCTCCGGAGACGTAGTGGAATTTGTTTATATTG
>DATBVZ010000745.1:0-6615 GCA_036515095.1 Cyclobacteriaceae bacterium
CTGTACCGGCCTGAATGTTTTTTGATGTCTTCATGCACCGGCAGACTTTCGATCACGGTCCAGGTCAGTCCGGCATCTTCCACTTCTTTCTTCCGCTTGTTGATCTCTTCCACAGTCCATACCGCTCCAACCGGGATGTGATGCAATGCCGTCACCACCCCCGTGCACCCCGCCTGCCTGATATCCTGAAGACTTACCGGATCATTCGGCCCGTACCACCGCATTGTTTGTTCCATTAAATACATACGCCTTTGTGTTGATGTGTTGATGTGTTGATGTGTTTATGTGTTGACGTGTTTATGTGCCTGCCTCAATTCTTCAACCCTTCAACCTGCCTGCCCTGCTGAACGCCGGTGGGAGGCAGGCAGGCTCTTCAAGCTTCCTTCACCACCTCGGTCTTATCCCCGGAGCATAAGGGAATGCAAGCTTTTCATAATACGCCAAGGGATGTTCCGGCTTCTCCAGTCCTTCGGGTATTGGCCTGTGGGAAAACGTCTGAAAATACAAAACGCAGCTGTTGCGCCAAAGAACGGCCTCCTTTTCCTGGATGGTGAGGAGCATTTTGACATGATTAAATCGCTCGGGATCAATTTTTCCTTCGAGTTTATTCCATGTCCGTTGCAGCCACCGCACGGAATCAACTCCTGAATAATATGTGTCGCATAGCGCGTTCCACAATGTCTTCCCCGACTTTAGCTTGTAATCCCAGGGTACATGATGGAACCAGAGAAGGTACTTTTCGGGACACTGTTCAAGCGAACCAAACATTTTTTCTACGGGAGGGAAATACTGGCCTGCCGCATTACTGCCGGAAGCCGTGCGGTCAAAGCCAATACCCACGCTGTCGGCGCGGTGGTAATACACCGAGGTCCAGTCGGGACGGCCGCCCTTAACCCAGGGTCCGGGACCGTAATGATGACCCCTCCCCATAATGTGGTGAAGCCCCAGAGGCGTCATATAGTTTACGGTGATCTCGCGGGAAGCCATCATCATGGATTTGATTTGTTCAACGGTACCCTTCTCATTGGTAAAGGTCATTCGGATCCATTCATCCGCAATTTCTTCTGCAGCGAGTTCATGGTTCCAGGCGAGTCGCCCGAACGAATACCAGTTGGCCTGGGCGAAGGGGTGACCACACCAGTTGCGGTCGTTGCCAATATTGGCGACGCCGGCCATGCCGGATAGGGTGTGATTATCCAGTGATCCGTCGATTACCCTGGCCACCGTGGAGCCCGGACCTTTTGCATGCGTATCCGAATCAAGGCACTCTTTGAACAATGTGGCGAGGTATACGAAGTGGGAGGCGAAGCCAAGGTATTCCTGCGTGATCTGGAATTCCATCATCAAGGGTGTCTTTGGCATTGCGCCGAACAACGGATGAAAAGGTTCTCTTGGCTGAAAGTCAATGGCGCCGTTCTTTACCTGGATCAGGACATTTTCTTTTAGCGTACCATCGTAAGGCTTGAACTCCGTGTAGGCTTGTTTGTGACGATCGTCGGGCACCTTGTCATCATAGACAAAAGCGCGCCACATTACAATTCCGTGGTGCGGCTCCAACGCAGCTGCAAGCATATTTGCTCCGTCAGCATGCGTTCGGTTATAATTTTGTGGTCCGGGTTGCCCTTCCGAGTTGGCCTTTACCACAAATCCACCAAAGTCGGGTATGTACTTGTAAATCTCATTGACTTTCGCTGTCCACCATTTGGCGACCTCAGGATCGAGCGGGTCGGCGGTGCTGAACCCGTCCAGTTCCATGGGGGCGTTGAATCGTGCGGTAAGGTAGATGCGGATACCGTAAGGCCTGAATACGCCAGCCAGCGCAGCCACTTTCTCCAGGTATGCCGGCGTGAGCACGAGTGCGTTTGCATTGACGTTGGTCACCACACTTCCGTTAATACCAAGGGAAGCATTTGCCCGGGCATAATCCCGATACCGCGGATCAATGTAATCCGGAAGTTTATGCCAGTCCCATAAAGAAAAGCCTGCGTACCCCCGCTCAACGGTCCGGTCGAGATTATCCCAGTGATTCAGAATCCGTATTTTGATTTTTGGCACACTGGAAACAGACAACCCCGTCAGGTCCTGGTGGGTTTGCAGCAGCTTCAAAAAATGAAAGACACCATACAGGACACCGCTATCGTCATTGGCTGCGATGACAATTGACTTCCTCTTGTTGAGCGTGGTACTGAAGATCACATAACCTTCACGGCCGGCATCTTTCAGTTTGTCGGCGAGGTTCAGGTTGGCAAGTAAGGCATCCGTGGGTTTTCCCGCCACGAGCACACCATCGTGATCAATGGTATGCGTTTCAGGAATGCCCGATCCCAACAGGCCGGAGAGCCCCAGGTGAAGCTCCTCGCGGGCGGCGGACAATGTGGGGGAGTTGCCTGCAACCAGGTAGTTCCGCACACAGTCGCGGTATTGCGTGAGTTTTATGGGATCCGAAACGAGGTCATACCGCAGCCACAATCGATAACCATCTTCTGCCTTGACTGCATTCCAGGAATTCAGGGCAATAATCAGGAAGGTAAGCAGCAACGTTTTCTTCATGACATTCAATGGTTAGGGAAGTTACGGGACAAGTTGCTTTTGTTGGGATGATGACCGGACGATCAGCCGGTGCTTGAGGACGATCGTATTCAGGTTTGCTGACGGGAGTTTACGCAGCCTGTTCATCAGGGTCATGGCAGCCACTTCACCCATCTCATCTCCGGGATAATGAATAGTAGTGAGCTTTGGATCGATGACACTTGCGATCGGATCGTTGTTAAAACCAACGACAGCAAAATCCTCGGGTACTTTGAATCCCGATTGTTTGAGCTCGCCGATAACGGCCACAGCAGTAGTATCGTTAGCTGCAAAAACAGCATCCGGCCGGGTATCCATGGCCAGTATCTTTTGAACAGCCTCAATGCCGTCCCTTTCCGTAAGGTTATTCACAAAGACCAGCTCCGGAAGGAAGGCGAGTCCGCGCTCCTCCAGCGCCCGGGTGTATCCGGCAAGACGGTCGGCGTAAACGTTTCGGTTGAGGTTACCTGCAATGTGGACAATTCGCTTGCATCCCTGCTCAATAAGGTGAGTGGTCGCGTCGTAGCCGGCCGTGTGGTTGTCTATTACTATGTTGGTACATTCCGGATGATGCAAAACACGGTCAAAGAATATGAGCGGAATTTCCTTCCTGAGGAGCACGTCAAAATGTTCAACGTTTTCGGTGTTGTAGGCGAGTGAGACAAGTAGCCCGTCAACCCGGCTGTTGAACATTGTCATGATTACCGCCATTTCTTTCTTGTATGACTCCTCGGATTGGCTGATGATCAGGTTATACCCGGCCTCATTGAACACTTTTTCCATACCTGCGATCACGGACGACATGAAATAGCTATTCAACCTCGGAATTACAACGCCTATGGTATTCGTCCTCTTCCGGCGCAGGTTGCTGGCAAAAGCATTGCGCCGGTAGCCCATCTCGCGGGCAGCCTCCTGTATCCTCTTCCGGGTCTCTTTGCGGATACCCGGGTGGTCTTTGAGTCCCCGGCTGACCGTCGCAGGTGATATTTTCAGTGCCCTGGCGATATCGTATATAGTGATCTCGTTTTGACTCATTTCAATCGCTTGCATTGCAAAATACATCAAATTTATAAGGCTGGGGCAGGGGGCCTAAGTTTTTTGTGCAATCGGTTGCAAAATCTGTGCATTTTTCCAAGATTTGGTTGATTGTCGGCCCATGTGACAGGATACTAATTTCCGGATTCCAAAATAATACCCCTATGCTCCAAGGAGTTCTACGCCCGTTGTTGCTTGTCCTGATTTGCGTTGCTGCCGGCGCGCAACAAAGGGAAGTTTACCTCGACCCGGCGCAATCCCTCGATGCTAGGATCAGTGATCTGATTGCAAAGCTTACCCTGGAGGAAAAGGTGGGACAAATGATGAACGCGGCTCCTGCAATTCCAAGACTGAAGATCCCGGCCTACGACTGGTGGAATGAAAGTCTCCATGGTGTTGCACGATCGGGTGTTGCGACCATCTTCCCTCAGGCGATCGGGCTGGGTGCCACCTTTGATGAGGATCTGATACTCCGGATTTCAACAGCGATCTCCGATGAGGCAAGGGCCATGTACAATGCAGCGGTGGCACAGGATTATCATAAGCGGTATGGCGGATTGACTTTCTGGACGCCGAACATCAATATCTTCAGAGATCCAAGGTGGGGCCGCGGCCAGGAAACGTACGGTGAGGACCCTTACCTTACTGCGCTGCTGGGCGTTGCATTTGTCAAAGGACTTCAGGGCAACCACCCGGATTACCTGAAGACAGCAGCTTGCGCAAAGCACTTTGCCGTGCACAGCGGCCCGGAACGCCTGCGTCATGAATTCAACGCTGTTGCCTCTGACAAGGATTTGTATGAAACGTACCTTCCGGCATTCAAGGCACTGGTTGATGCCGGAGTCGAATCGGTAATGTGCGCCTATAACCGGACAAACAACGAACCGTGCTGCTCCAGTAACACGCTACTGACCGGGATACTGCGCAGTAAGTGGGGTTTTGGCGGTCATATCGTCAGTGATTGCGGCGCGGTATCCGATCTGTATCGCGGGCACAAGGTGGTAGCCAGTCAGGCCGAGGCAGCAGCCCTCGCTGTGAAAAGTGGTGTTGGTCTTGATTGCGGAACAGAGTACAAAGCCTTACTGGAGGCAGTAAAAGGGGGACTGATCGCAGAGCAACAAATTGATAAGGAACTGGCAATCCTGCTGAGAACCCGGTTCCGGCTGGGGATGTTTGATCCGGCAGGCAGCAATCCCTATGACACGATCACAGCGGAAGTAATCAACAGCGATGAACATCGTAAACTGGCGCGGGAAGCGGCTTTGAAGTCGGTCGTCATGCTGAAGAACAACGGCGTACTGCCCCTGAGGAATGACCTCTCCAATTATTTTATTACCGGACCGAACGCCGCGAGCGTTGAAGCGCTCCTCGGAAATTACTATGGCGTGAACCCGGAAATGGTTACGATTCTTGAGGGAATTGCGGCGGCTATCAAGCCAGGAAGTCAGCTTCAGTACCGTCAGGGGATTTTGCTCGACAGACCTAACGTGAACGATATTGACTGGACAACAGGTAATACTAAAATAAGCGATGCCAATTTTGTGGTATTGGGTATCACGGGTTTGCTCGAAGGCGAAGAGGGAGCTGCTGTTGCCTCTCCGCATTACGGTGACCGTCTGGATTACAACCTTCCCAGGAATCAAATTGACTTCCTCCGGAAAATCTGCTCGGATAATGATCGTCCGGTCATTGCGATCATCACAGGGGGCAGTCCGATGAACCTTGCCGAAGTACATGAACTTGCGGATGCTGTTTTGCTGGTGTGGTATCCGGGCGAAGAAGGGGGTAATGCCGTTGCGGATATTGTCTTTGGTAAGGCTTCGCCCTCCGGCCGGTTACCCGTTACTTTTCCGAAATCCTTCGATCAGCTTCCGCCTTACGAAGATTATGGAATGGACGGCCGAACGTACCGGTTTATGAAAGAGGATCCAATGTACCCGTTCGGCTTTGGATTGAGCTATGGAAAATTCAGCTACTCGGATCTTACCCTGTCAAGCGCCGTCTGGAGAAGAAAAGGCCGTGAGCCTTTGTCCGTTTCAGCTACAGTAACCAACTCCGGGAAACACACAGCGGAAGAAGTCGTGCAGTTGTACATAACCGATGTGGAGTCCGAATACAGGACACCGGCATATTCCCTCAGTGGTGTAATGCGGGTTAAACTTGACCCCGGAAAATCGACCGAAGTTCGCTTCACCGTTACGCCGGAAATGCTTTCGGTCGTCGACGATAGGGGTGAGAAAATGCTTGAACCCGGAATTTTTACGATTTGGGTTGCGGGGTCGTCTCCCGGAAAACGCAGCACAGAACTTGGCATTCAACCCCATACAAGCAGTCGGCTGACAGTCCGATAGCAGATTCTGGGAAAAACCTGACCAGAACCATAAAAGAATTCTTCTATATACGCAATCGGTTGCGTCTATTTGTTTTCCGGGAAAAATGTTCTTTTTGGGGTGGGGATGAATACAGCACCTGCCGGCTTTGCCGGATTTCAGAACAACGGCGCAGCTACCCCGCCTATTGCGCAACCAAACAGCAAGGTATCGCTCGTGTCAGGGAAAGACATGCAAGGTTATGCTGGCGCTGCTTCCTTCCGGGTAGCTTACCCGGAAACTGGTTGTGCGATAATTCCCTTCAAAACTTCACAACCTCCCAAAATGCTTTCTTCGGCTGAAGTTGCTGATCGAAAAGCAACGGGAAATCCTTTCTGCCACGAACCGGAAAGTTGTCCAGCCAGGAGTGCTTGTCAGAGACATTCCAGAATGTTACACTCGTGATGCTGTCCTTGTAGTCGCGAAAAACCCGGAATAGCATGTTGTACTTATCCCGCTGAAGTTTTTCAAGTTCGGGTGTGAATTCAGCAACATCGCTTTCGCGAGGTTCCCGCCTTCCTTCCTTGGGATAAATGGAAACGTCCAGTTCGGTAATATGGATTTGAAGTCCCAGTGAGGCGTACTTTTCTATGGCATCCCGCAGGTCCTTTTCGGAAGGTTCGTAGACCGACCAATGACCTTG
>DATBVZ010000746.1:0-17436 GCA_036515095.1 Cyclobacteriaceae bacterium
GGTCAGCTGGGGGGTCTCGACGTCGTGTTGTACGGAGATGAGCAACTGGATGTGTCGGACCTGGTGCTAAAGAAAATGGGCGTGACGCCCAAACCCAAGACCCAACCGCAGGCCCAAACTCCCAAGAATTGAGAAGGCGCAACATAATTAAAAACAGCCCCGTGAAAAGACGGGGTTTTTTTTGTTTTATTTAATTCATGATCACTCCACCATTGCTTCAACCCGGCGACCGCGTGGCCATCGTGGCCCCGGCCGGGAAATTGAAAAAGGACGCACTTGAAGCCGCCGTGAAGCAACTGCAAGCCTGGCGGTTAAAGGTAACGTTGGGTCAGTATATTTTCAGTGAAGGACACAATTACCTGTCGGGAACAGACGAAGAACGGCTGAACGACATACAGCGTGCGCTGGACAGCCGGGATATTAGGGCGGTATTCTGCGCGAGGGGAGGCTACGGCGCGACCAGGATCCTGAACCGGATGGATTTCACCAAATTCAGAAAACATCCAAAATGGATCATTGGATTCAGCGACATTACAGCGTTACACCTGCTTATGTACAAGGAGGGCTATCAGAGTATTCATGCCATTATGCCTTCCCAATTCAACGATCCCATGGCGGGACCATCGATTGACAGCCTGCACCAGATACTCTTTAAGGGAAGACCGGTGGTTAGGGCCGGCGCCGACCTTGCAAATGTTCCGGGCAGTGGCACCGGCGAAGTGATCGGCGGAAATCTCACGATAATACTCGATTCAATGGGCACCCCGATTGAACCCGAAACCCGCAATAAGATTCTGGTCATCGAAGAAATTGACGAGTATAAATACAAGATAGATCGCATGTTAACACAATTGCAGCGGGGGGGAAAGCTGGAAAAGCTCGCCGGTTTAGTGGTTGGTTATATGACCGCAATCAGGGATTCCAATACGCCTTTTGGAGAATCCATAACGAACATTGTCCGGCATCATACAGGCGAATTCGGTTATCCTGTTGCATTCAATTTCCCAATCGGTCACGAACACCCTAATGTGGCCTGGTGTCATGGCAGCACCATGACACTGGAGGTGACATCCGAATATGCGGAATTGAACTTCCCTACCGTGAAGACTTCCCCTCCAGCCCGGTCAGTAAAAATGTAATTTTTCACAAGGGCTGTTCCGGGACAACAGCTCGCCTTCACAGTCGGTTCAGACCAGCAACTGAACAAGAGCGTATAACCCCAGCACGATCAACACAATCCCGGGAATTCTCTTCAACAGCCCCTGACGGGTAAACAGTGTGGCAATTTTGCCGGCGAGGTAAGTAAGTAAGAGCAGCAAGGTCAGTCCACCGAAGACAACACCGGTCAGGTAGCTGTGCAGGTTTGTTTTGGGTGTGAGATCAATCCAGTTCTGGCTTCTGAAGTACGTCGTCATCGCTATCCAGAACGGGATCGCCATAGGATTAAGAATGCCCAGGATCAATCCGCGCCTGAATCCGCTGTTATGAAAGCGCATCGAAAACGATGTGGGTCTTGCGGCTGACCACAAATTAAGGACACCCAACGCAACCATTACCAGTCCTGAGATCAGCTGAAGATTCTGAACGATGGAAGGCGTGGCCATTATAAGCGAGGCAAACTTTACGGCAATCCAGCAGTAGGGATACTCAATGAGAACGGCAGCAAGGGCAAAGCGCAGTGCAACAGCCTGCCTTTTCTCGAGTCCCAGCTGAAGAATGGTGAGATTGATTGTTCCCGGTGGAATTGAACCAAGAAAGCTGAATGCAAAAGCTATGGCAAAGGATTGGATCACTGGTGGTTAATGGTTGCCCGGAAGTTCCTGTAGGTACGAATTCCTTCGCGAAAGGTCATGAAAGGGATACCCCGAAGATGATTTTCAATGCTTATGCGATACATATCCCCCCAGTGGTGACGCATAACGTTCATGGCACGAAGCAAGGAGTGACGGGGATCGTAAATGTGTGCAGGCTCGGCGCCGCAACCATTCAACTCCATGATCTTTACGTTTCCCTCGGTCAGATCCGTAACCGATGCCGTGCGCAAGTCATACCTTCCAAAATAGAATCCGGGGATCTGTCGGCTAAGTGCGTCGAAGGATTCACTGAGTTTTTCGGTTATGAGATCACTGCCGTCAAGGAATTTCGTTCCGCGGCAATGATTGCCAATCGACTCGAGTTCAATCTGTTCTCCTGGAGCGGGAACTGAATCAAGGCGATCATGAAAAACGACCTGCAGATTTTTCCACTGAAGCTTTGCGCGTTCCTTGCGCAGGATCAATTCCTTAAAACTTGTCTGTCCGTCACCTTCAATAGCAAGCATTTCCTTTATCACGATGGAGGTTACAACGCCCCGGCTATCCGAGGGGAATCGACGGTAAAACACGCCAAACTCCAATGGAAGGTCAATCAGCTCCTGAACAATGAAATTGGTCCGCACCGATTGGAGATAGCGGTCAATGTCCGCCGCTGAATCAATTCGTTGCACCATCCAGCCTCTTTCTCCGAGGTCGGGTTTGAAGATGACGGGGAATTCAAGGCGCATGTCGTTCATTTTTTGGATCACGTCTTCCCGGGTAGCCGGAGGGACAATCAGCCCGGATCGGGCAACCTTGTCATGGGGTATTTTCATCAGAATGTCAAATTTTGATTCTCCGAACATGCCTCCCGTCAATATACCCGGATTGGAAGCGGAAAAGAAAAGCAGGGAGCGTGCTTTTAATGAAAGCCATAACCAATAAAAAAAGAATGGCAGCTGAATAATACCAAACGGCCAATACTCCCAGCTCTTGAGCCGGATCATAAAATTACTCTGTTTAACGGTGTTCAGGGAATTCCCGTTCACGTCAAGACGCTCTTCAGCGAGCCTGATCAATGGATTCTTTATAGCGAATGGTCGATGCGGCAATGCCGAAATCGGCAGGAAGGCGTACATAGGATGCCGCTTCCCTCACTCCGATCTTGATCAGGGCCATGTGGTGTACAGCATGTTCGATGTTGTATACCAGTTCGCGGGCGAAGTTGGTATGTATAGTAATGAACTGATCACTGGCGAGATCATAACCGACTTCGAGGTCAAGTGTTTTGTCACCGGGCTGAGTAGCGACAAAATCCTTTATGGCCTCGATGGCAATAAGCGCAAGATGCTTGTCTGTCTCAATGATCTTGTCGTGCGAACGTTTGTCGTAGTTGATAACGCCTGCGTCAAACCCATGTTCCAGGCAAATAAAGAATTCAAGCGTATGCCTGATATGCTGACCAACCGTAGACCTGCTCAGGGTATCTATGGGTTGTGAGAAATGCTTTTGATCAATTTGACGGACAAGGTCGGCAAGTTGATCCAAAATGTTTATACAAGCCTGGGTTAGATTCATACGTTCATAAATCGAAGTCAAATATAGATCAAATTCTAAAATTATTTTGCGTACAGTACCGGGCCGATGAACTAGTTATGAACGATCGTATTCCATTTGTTGTCCCCGGCCTTTTTCAGGCCGTCCTCATTCTTGTTCCACGATTTAAGCGTGTTATTGCCCCAGAAGTTATAGAAAAGATACAGCCTTCCATTAAGAATTTTATAGGTTTCGGGGTCAATTTTGACTTTTTCGCCGTTCTCACCCATGGCATATGCACACCACCCGCCGTAGGCAGGTTCGTATTTTTCGGGGTTGGACTTAAAAGCCTCGAGATTGCCCTTGCTTGAGAAAAGATAGCTGACGCCCTGATGGGTGAATTTCCATTGGTCGCTTCCCTCCACCGGCCTCCCGGAAAAATAGCTTACAGGGTCGTAACCATCCATGGCAATTCCTTTCCTGAGATTGTAATGTGCCTTGCGCACTTCAACCGACTGACCGGCCACGGTCAGTGGCAAAATGGCCAGCAGCAATATCCACGTCGCTGGCCCTAAGGGTTTGAAATTCATCGGATTCCTGGCTCGTTACAGTTGGACGACTCCTACCGGCCACCACACCCGGTTTCAAC
Organism: Cyclobacteriaceae bacterium; assembly: GCA_036515095.1. Lineage (GTDB taxonomy): Bacteria > Bacteroidota > Bacteroidia > Cytophagales > Cyclobacteriaceae > ZC4RG29. The sequence continues at coordinate 3,979 of DATBVZ010000746.1, forward strand.
GGAGGGTTGCCGTATCTGTAGTTGTACGATTATTGCGCAATTTAGGATTTCACGAACAAAGGCTTTTGTCGGGCTCCTTACAAAATCAGGTGTTCAGTGACCCGGAAGGAGTATTCGGATGGCCTCCCATACGAGGTCAGGCTCAAATCCTTTTTGGATAGCGTGGCTGGCGACCTTGTTGCGTCGTACGTAGATACTGGGATCCTCAATGGTCCGGGCCCTGGCCGATAGGATCAGATTGAGGGTTGTTATGTATTCTGCATCGTCTATTTCCTTCAGCGCCGCGCTGATGCAGTTTTTACTGACCCCCTTTGCCTCCAGGTTGCTGATTATCCGGATCCGCCCCCAACGCTTCAGCCTGAATTTTCCCCGGGCATACGATCGGGCAAATCGTTCTTCGTTGAGAAATCCTTCCGTGATCAAAAAGGTCACAAGCTCGTCCGCTTCACTTGCCTGCAAGCCGATGTCGGCGAGTTTCTCCCGCACTTCCGAATGGCACCGGTCCTGGTATGCGCAGTAACGGAGAATTTTTTCCTTCGCCTGCCGCAACGTGATTTTCTGTCCGGGATTCTTCAGGTTCACGCAACTACTTGATGTATCCTTTAGTTCTTAATACACTGGTTACAAATTTCCTTTCGTTTTCGGTATTAAAGATCCTGAAAGGTAAATGGATGATCTGTGCCCTGTTGACAAACAAAACAAAGGCGTCCTTGTTTATGTAGGCCTTCCTGATCTGATCCCATTTGAGGGGCATTCCTTCACGGGGGTTGATCTTCATCAGGATCTGCTGGCTGCTGATCTCATAGGAGAATTTCTGAAATAGCATTTTCCCCTGTTCCAGTTGGGTGACACCGTAAAACTGTATCCACCAGAACAGCATATAGAGAACCAGGGCAATAGCGGAACCGATAAACCACCAGATACTAGGCACCCACACGTAACACAGGCATAACGCAATCGCAACCAATGCCGCGATCCACCCCTGCTTCTTCATCGTGTTCAGGAATGCGATCCGGATGTAGGTCTTTTTGTCAAGCCTGTAATTTTTTGTTCTGACGATCATGTGTAGTTGAAGAATTTACTCGTTAACTTTTTAGAATTGCCACAGCCCTAGAATATTTTCAGGCTCAGATCAAGACTTTTTACGGTATGCGTTAGTGCTCCCACAGAGATGTAGTCGACACCGCTGGCAGCGATAGTACCGATGGTCCCGGCAGTTATGCCTCCACTTGCTTCTGTTTTGCAGCGACCTCCGACAAGGTTTACGGCACGCTTTATATCTTCCGTCGACATGTTGTCGAGCATGATTATATCTACTCCACCTGTTGTCACGGCTTCATTGACTTCCTCCAGGGTTCTTGTCTCCACTTCAATACACAGGTTTTTCCCGGTGGCGCGAAGATACTGTTTTGTTTGGTTGATTGCTTCTCTTACGCCTCCGGCCAGTTGGATGTGGTTATCCTTGAGCATTATCATGTCGAATAATCCGAGGCGATGATTGGTTCCGCCGCCGATCAATACGGCCCATTTTTCCAGTAATCTGAAGTTTGGCGTAGTCTTGCGCGTGTCCATGAGTACAACGCCGGTGCCGGCGACAAGGTCTGCCATGCTTCGCGTAGCGGTTGCTATCCCGCTCATTCGTTGCATGCAATTGAGGACGAGCCTCTCGGTGGCCAATATCGACCTGGCCGGACCATTCACAACAAGCGCCACTTCGCCCGGACTGACGGAAGCTCCATCGGGGATGTGGGTGGTTATGAAAAGGCGCGGATCGTATTGGGTGAATATCCCCTGAGCCAGTGCAACCCCGGCGAGAATACCCGTTTCTTTGATCAGCAGCTTCGCCCGGCTGATCTTTTCAGCTGGTACACAAGCGAGGGTAGAATGATCGCCCTCGCCGAGGTCTTCCCGAAGGGCCTGGTGAATAAAACGCTGCAGGAATTGTTCCGATATGTAGTCCGGTTTCACGGTGCAAAAATAGACCGGACCGGGGTTCGTTGGGTATGGATTGGTAATTATTCCTTTGAAAAACGGATCTCGTGAACAAGCTGCTGCTTGTCGGCCGCCTTGATCTTCATGAAAACGCGATACGTCTCCGCCCCGCTTTTGTACAAGCCAATGGCAAACGGCTGCCCACCCTTCGATGATCCCTGGTGGATAATGCTGAATTCGGCCGCAGGGTGAGCCTTGAAGAAGTCTCTCAAAACAAACTCAGCCTGAGCCTTGCTATAGGTCTGAAGCTGCTCGTCTATCATGACATCTACGGTCTGGTTAAGGAATTTGGCCAGTTCCTTTGCGCTTCCTGCCTTAATTGTCTCCCTAACCTGTTCAATGATGTCTTGCTTATTTTGGCCGGAAACCCATGAAAACGTCAAAAATGCTAAAACCAACACAAAAAGTGACTTGTTTATGCTCATGATGCAACCTTTCTAGGTTTATCGAAAAAATGGGCGAAAACTATGCCATTGTTGAAATATAGCGAAAAAAATAGTGCCGGAATGTTCCTCAATCGTTCGAAGTAAGGTCTTTTCATGAATCCTTCAAAATCAGGGACTTATTTCCTGCTCCCATGTCTATATTTGCCGCTGTTTTAAACCACAAATCTCCCAAAACCGCATAATGGACAAGAAGGTGCTTCTGATGATCCTGGATGGCTGGGGTATTGCGACCAATAAGGCGGTTTCCGCTGTGGATCAGGCCGAAACGCCATTTGTTGATTCGCTTTACGAAAAGTACCCCAATAGCAAGCTGGAAGCTTCTGGCCTGGCTGTGGGCCTCCCTGAAGGGCAGATGGGTAACTCAGAGGTGGGTCATATGAATATCGGCGCGGGCCGTGTCGTTTATCAGGATCTGGTGCGTATCAATAAGGCTATTGACGAGCGTGAGATTGATAGCAATTCAGTCTTGACAGCGGCATTTGATTATGCAGCAGAGCAGGGGAGGAAGGTTCACCTGATCGGACTGCTGTCTGACGGTGGAGTGCATTCCCACATCAAACACCTGGAAGGAATCCTGTCCATGGCACGCCGTCGTGATGTAAAGAATCTGTTTGTTCATGCGTTCACCGATGGCCGGGATACGGATCCGCACAGCGGTGTGCGGTTTATCAGTGCATTGCAGGAACACTTGCTAAGGAGCACGGGCCGTTTAGCAAGCGTCATAGGCAGGTATTACGCGATGGACCGCGACAGGCGATGGGAGCGGGTTCGTCTTGCGTATGACCTCCTGGTTCACGGTAAAGGAGAAAGGACCTCCGATGTTCTTGCGGCTGTTCAGCAGTCTTATAGAAACGACATTACCGATGAATTTATTAAACCCATCGTCGTGACCGGCGCCGATGGCAATCCGCTCGCAACCATTCAGCCGGATGATGTGGTTATCTGCTTCAATTTCAGGACTGACCGTGGAAGGCAGATTACTGAGGCGCTTACGCAGCGGGATTTTCCGGATCATGGCATGCGGGCGCTGCCACTCTATTATATCACGATGACCACCTATGACGAAACATTCAGGGGGATCAGGACAGTCTTTGATAAGGATAATCTGAACAATACGCTGGGGGAGATCCTGGAGCGCAACGGCAGGAAACAGATCCGCATTGCTGAAACGGAAAAGTATCCTCATGTAACTTTCTTTTTTTCCGGGGGACGCGAGCAGCCCTTCCAGGGCGAGTCGAGGATACTTTGCCCTTCCCCCAAGGTGCCGACGTATGATCTTCAACCGGAAATGAGCGCAAATGACATCAAGGATCGTATCATCCCCGAACTCGACAGGAAATCGGCGGACTTTATTTGTCTCAATTTTGCGAATCCCGATATGGTGGGACATACCGGCGTATTTGAGGCGGCGGTGAAGGCATGTGAAACGGTAGATTACTGTGCAGGGAAAGTCACCGAAGCGGCGCTCAGAAATGGATACGCAACCATCATAATTGCAGATCACGGCAATGCCGATGTCATGATCAATCCCGACGGCACACCCAACACTGCCCATACTACTAACCTGGTCCCCTGTATTCTGGTGGATCAGGATTTCAGGGGAAAGATCAAAAACGGAAAGCTGGGTGACCTGGCACCGACGATTCTTACACTGATGGGCATACCGATACCGAAGGAAATGACAGGCCATGTACTTATTGAGAAGTAGAAGACTGCTGTGCGGGTTGATCACCACGCTGCTGATGGCATGCGCAGGGACCAACGGTGAACAGTCAACCGCATTTTATGATCTCGACAGCCTGATCGATGTGCAGGTAGCATATCTTTCGAAAATGCAGCCGGCCCTGCAGAAGGAGGCGGAGATTGACGGAAAGCTCGAGGTGATAAGGCTCACCCGGTCGGACAGCGCGGGCTGGGCAAGAGAGCTGGAGATCTTCCGTCAGCTCGATCTCAATGCAAAGAAGCTCAACGCCACGCGGTACGAAATACGGTCGGGACTGCACGACAATACCAGCAATCTGAATATTCTTGAGTACAGAACAAAGGAAGCGGATGCTTTGCCGCTCTCCATGGTCAGGATCTATTACCAGGAGAAACCGGAGAATATCAGGAAAATTGAGGGCACATTTAACGAATCCAACGGACTGTATTCAAGCAGCCGCTATTGGTCCATGGAGCTGATTGACATTCGTGACACGATCGTCCTTACGAATTACGCGGTGACAGGCAGTCAGAAAATGATATTTGGAGATTCTGTAAAGTTTAAAATCAGGGGTACACTGTCTTACGAATAGCCGCAATCCCTGAGTGATCAATGACGGAAAAGGAAAAAGAACAAGAAGCTGAAGAGGGCAGAAAGAAGTTGAGCAGCGCCGGCCTTAGAAAACTTCTGGGGGTCTTCCGGTTTGCATTACCGTACAAGTGGGTGTTCGCGGCCGGCTTACTTTCCCTGGTGCTGTCCAGTGTTACGTTACTCTCGTTTCCCTATTTCGCCGGTCAGCTTTTAGACATCGCAGCCGGCAAATCCTCGCGGTACTTTACAACGCTCAATGAGGTAGCCGTTATACTGATACTGGTTCTTCTCGTTCAGAGCGTTTTTTCTTTTGTTCGCGTATACACCTTTTCGATTGTAAGTGAAAGGACACTGGCGGATCTGCGGAGGTCGCTCTATGAGAAAATCATTTGGCTGCCCATGAAATTTTTTGATCAGCACAGGATAGGAGAATTGATGAGCAGGATCACTTCGGATGTGGTTTCCTTGCAGGAAACATTCACGACCACACTTGCTGAACTGTTGAGGCAGCTTATCACGCTGATTGCAGGGACTGCGCTGATCTTCTATCTGGCGCCACGGTTAACGGCGTTTATGCTTGCCATTGTACCGGTGCTGGTAATTCTTGCCCTTCTATTCGGCAAATACATCAGGAAGCTGTCGCGAAACACGCAGGATAAACTTGCTGCAGCCAATGTTGTGGCAGAAGAATCTTTCCAGGGTATTGCGATGGTAAAGGCTTTTACCAACGAGGCAAGTGAGGTGTTGCGGTTCACCAGGTCGTTGCAGGAAGTTGTTCAGGTAGCAATCCGGTCTGCCCGTTACCGGGGACTGTTTATTGCGTTTGTAATTCTGGCACTGTTTGGCGGGATTGTCGGCGTAGCGTGGTATGGCGCAACCCTGGTACAGTCTCAATACATTTCTGTGGGAGAATTATTTTCCTTCGTGCTGTACACCACTTTTATCGGGGGATCGATGGCTGGCCTGGGAGACATATACACCCAGTTGCAAAGAGCGGTCGGTGCGTCGGAGCGACTGCTTGAAATACTGGCTCAGGAGGATGAGGCGGACAGTCCGGGCAAGGGTACTGCGGCCGTGAGGATCGATGGCAGGATATGCTTTGATCGTGTCTCATTTGCTTATCCGGGCCGCCCGGAAGTCAGTGTCCTGAACGAGATGACCTTTGAAATAAACGCAGGAGAAAAGATCGCCCTGGTGGGTCAGAGTGGTTCGGGAAAATCAACGATCATTAACCTGCTGCTTCGGTTCTACAGGGTTTCGCAGGGCCGGATCGTTGTCGATGACAAGCCGGTTGATGAATACGCGTTGACAACCTACCGGCGGAATCTGGGGATCGTACCGCAGGATGTGGTACTGTTCGGAGGAACTATTTATGAAAACATTGCATTTGGTAAATCAGGCGCAACCCGGGACGAAATCCATGCAGCAGCACGGCAGGCTAACGCGCTGGAATTCATCGAACGTTTCCCTGAAAAATTTGAAACGAGAGTCGGTGACCGGGGTATGAAACTCTCGGGGGGTCAGCGGCAAAGACTTGCCATAGCACGCGCCATACTTAAAGACCCGGCAATCCTGATCCTGGATGAAGCCACCAGCTCCCTGGATGCAGGGTCTGAATTTCTGGTTCAGGAGGCGTTGGAAAAACTCATGACTGGGAGAACGACAATAATCATAGCACATCGCTTAAGTACCATACGAAAAGTTGACCGCATCTTTGTTATCAGCAACGGACGATTGGCAGAGACAGGGTCACACCGGGACCTGGCATCACTTGATGAAGGCATTTATAAAAATTTGTTGAAACTTCAGTTACAATAGGCTAACTTAAGAATATGAACAGTGCGGCATCGGCTAGTCTTTTGAAAAGCTTCAAGTTGCGTTCGACACCGAACCGGCAGACTATTCTGCATCTTTTCCTGCGGAAAGATTACGCACTTTCCCATGCCGATATTGAAAATGAGATTGCTGATGAGTTGGACAGGGTAACCGTCTACCGCACACTCAAGACGTTTCTGAACAGGGGACTTATTCATAAAGTGCTTGACGACGAGGGTAGCCTCAAGTACGCTCTTTGCAATGACAGCTGCACCGTGGTGGAGCATCATCATGACCACGTGCACTTCAAGTGCGTCAAATGCGGACAGACGAATTGCCTGGATGTTGAAGTTCCCGCGATCAGGTTACCGGGGAACTACAAGGCAGAGGAAATAAATGTACTGATCCAGGGGATATGCGTGCATTGCAACCGCGCATGAGGATACACGTTTGGGATGGCCTCCTCAAATGTATTGTTTCAGAGAATTCAATTATATTTGTAGTTTTGAGAGTTACGGGTAGGGGTATTTTTGTGAATTTTTTATCTGTTTCTTTGCTTTATTTTAATTGAGGGATAAGCTCCATTGCAACCGATTCTCAACATACTCCTGATTTCCCTTTTTAACAGCCAACGCGAGACCTTTCTTTTCGCCATTTTCGGGGTAACCATAGTTCTTTTCCTGGTTCTGGACCTGGGTATCTTTAACCGGACTGCGCACAAAATCTCCACACGTTCCGCGCTTTACCAGTCGATCTTCTGGGTTGTCATTTCAACCCTTTTCGGATTCCTGGTATACATATACGATGAACGCGGTGCGACAGCCGCCGTTGAGTATTTCTCCGCTTACCTGACAGAAAAGGCTTTGTCGATCGATAATATTTTCGTCATCCTGCTTATTCTCAAATATTTTCAGGTTCAGGAGGAGTACTATCATAAAATACTGTTCTGGGGAATATTGGGCGCGATCGTGTTCAGAGCGATCTTCATTTTTGTGGGAGCACTGCTCATTCACCAGTTTCATGGGCTGCTTTACGTCTTCGGCGTCTTCCTCATCTATTCAGGCATCCGGATTTATTTCGAGGATGGTGATGAGAAAATTGAACCGGAGAAGAATCCGATCCTGAAGCTCTGCCGAAAGTACCTGCCCATTTCTACCGGCGATCATCAGGGGAAATTCATTGTCAGGAAGCATCACAAGCTGATGTTCACTCCCCTGTTCCTGGTGATCGTACTGATCGAAACTACGGATCTGCTTTTCGCGGTGGATTCAATCCCGGCTGCCTTCGCGATCACGCAAAATGAATTCCTGATCTACACCTCAAACATATTTGCCGTAATGGGCTTGCGGGCTATGTTTTTCCTGTTGGCTGGCATTATTGACAAATTCTATCTCCTTCAAAAGGGACTTTCAATCATCCTCTTCTTTATTGGCGCCAAGATGATACTTGAGATCGTTGATATCCGCGTCAATGTATACCTGTCCTTTGCTGTCATTATAGCGACACTTACGCTTTCCATCGTCTTCTCGGTGCTGGTGCCGAGGAAAGATAAACCGGTGGAAGACTAGTTCACTCCTTCTGCGAACAGATTTTTTGGAAGGATCTTCAGCAGTATCGGCAGGGTCAGAAAACGCTGGGGCAGTGATACAATTACAAACGTAGGTATCGTTCGGAGGATATGGATCAATTCCGATCGCATCCGTTCCTTTTCGGTCAGTGTCAATTCATTTGAGCGTGCTTTTTTCACCAGGTTGAGAATATCTTCACTGGCTTCAATCTCCTTGATGAGCCGGCCCCGGTTCTTCTCCGCAATCGCAGCTACCCGCTGGATGAATTGTTCGCTTACCTGTTGAAAGTCCTGTTTGTTTTGCAATCGTTCGAGTTGCTCCCAATGCTCAAGGACAAAGCCCTCAATGGCGATCATACTGTTTTCAAGGTCTTCATCGGAGAAATTCAGGTACCTGCAAAACGAACGCAGGAAGGTCAGTTCGTCATCTTCAACTTTCTTGTCCGCCCAAAGGGTCAGTATCGCCATCTCAAGAAAGAATTTCTTCAGGATCCATGAATTTTCCGCAGGCAGGTTCATATCCTCTATTAGAATGCCTCTGTTGAATATTTTCAATGCTTCTTTCCGCTTGTCGGCGGGCAGATCCGTGCTTGAAATAAAAAGGTCGAAGAGTCGTTTTTCTTCAAAGACGACCTCCTTGTTTGCATGCGAGGCAGCGGCAATAACCTTGACCACCGAGAAACGTAGCTCATCTCTTTCATACCGGAAAAAATCGGCTACAATGCGGTCAGCGTTGGTATGGATCCACTGGCCGAAGATATAGATATCAAGGAAAAGCAAGCTGTTGTGGAAAAAATACGCCCAGAAGTTACCCTCCAGCTCGCTGGTAAGTTCAATTCGTTTTTCCAGAATTTTCTCCGCAAGTTCCATGGGCGTTTTCTTCCGCCCGAACAGGGTTGTGGCAGGCGTGGCCATTTCCGGAAAAATGTTATTGTAGAAATTCCCGATGTTTTCAACGGCTTTCATGATCGCGTTTGAAAGGTCATCGGGGTTGTTTACGGGGTTGTCGTTAAAGAGAAGGGAACTGCTCACCAGGCTCTCTGCCAGCAAGATCTTCATTTTGTCTTTTTCGTTCCAGTCATCCATTTCTGGCAGTGTAACATCCGTTACGGTCTGGCCGTACATGAGGCCGGTTGGCTGGATAACGCGATACAGGGAATGTTCAGGATGCGAACCACGCTTGCTGGTAGTGAGATCCTTCAGGAGATCTTTGCGGAATTCGAGATAGTTTTTTAGCCAGCCTTTCTCTTGCGGTTTCATCTGCGGCGCGCTTCATGTGATCGGAAGGTACTCAATTTTGACGCACGGATGAAATTTATCCCTCATCCGGAAGATTTTGCCATCCCTTCGTTTCTATTTTCCGGGCACTTGCTTCAACCTTTGTCTTGAGTGAACGCTTGTACTTTTCAAGCCGGCTGGCTACCTGCTTGTCGGCTGTTCCAATGATCTGTGCGGCAAGCAGGCCTGCATTTCGTGCACCGTTCAAGGCAACCGTAGCAACTGGCACACCGGCAGGCATTTGCAGAATGGAAAGTATGGAATCCCAACCGTCAATGGAATTGGACGAACGAACCGGAACACCTATTACCGGAAGAGTGGTTACCGAAGCCACCATGCCGGGTAAGTGTGCTGCGCCACCGGCACCCGCGATTATTGTTTTTATTCCTCTTGCCCGGGCACCACTGGCATATTCGATCATTCGCATGGGGGTGCGATGGGCAGAGACAATGGTGAGTTCGAACGGGATTCCCAATTCGGACAAAATTTCAGCAGCATCTTTCATCACGCCAAGATCAGATTGACTGCCCATGATAATACCAACGTGGGGTTTGCTCATATCAGGCAATTACTTTTAGTGTCTGTTTCACAAAATTCACCTTCGCTTTCAACCGTTCGGTGTCATTATCAACAATGGTTACATGACCCATTTTACGGTAAGGCTTCGTGAACCGTTTGCCGTAAAGGTGAATATGAGCGCCGGACAAACCAAGAACCTCTTCAAACCCCGCATAGCGCGCCGGGCCATTGTGTTCCGGCTCGCCCAGCAGATTAACCATCGCGCTCGGGCAAATCAGGGTCGTTTCACCCAAAGGAAGATCAAGGATTGCCCGCAGGTGTTGCTCGTACTGCGAGGTTACATTGGATTCAATGGTCTGGTGGCCGCTGTTATGTGGCCTGGGTGCAATTTCATTGACCAGTACCTCTCCCTCAGTGGTAATGAACATTTCAACAGCCAGCAAGCCTGCAATACCAAGCTCAGTTGCAACCCTTCGCGCTACCGCGTCAGCATGCCGGAGAACGGACGGTTCAAGTTGAGCCGGTGAAAAGAGGTATTCCACCAGATTTTGAACCGGATGAAAAATCATCTCAACAGGGGGATAAGACACAACCTCCCCGCCGGGACTTCGTGCAACGATTATAGCTATCTCTTTCCTGAAGTCAATCAGTTTTTCAAGGATACCCGGCGAATCGAAGCTTTTCTCCAAATCAGCCTTCGTGCGTAACAACTGGACGCCGCGTCCATCGTATCCCTCCCTCCCGAGCTTCTGTACTGCGGGGAGGAAATCCTCATTCTCTAAAACATCCTGCCTGTTTCCGGTGAGTATGAATTCAGCGGTGGGAATTCCGCAATCGCGGAAGAAATTTTTCTGCGTTCGTTTGTCCTGGATCAACGCGATAAGCTCAGGCTGAGGATAAACATGCTTGCCCGCTTTAGCAAGATCGGTTAAGGCTTCGGTATTGACGTTTTCAATTTCGATGGTCATAATGTCACACGACCGCCCGAATTTCATTACGGTATCGTAATCGGTAAGTGCGCCGCAATGAAAATCTCCTAATAACGAACACGGTGCGTGCGGATCCGGATCCAGTATAGTAAAAGTAAGATTGAAATCAATGGCTGACTGTATCAGCATTCGCCCCAATTGACCTCCCCCCAGTACACCCAACCTGAAATTATGTTCAAATGCTTTCTTCAAGAAAGGAAATTAAGCCGAAATTTAACCAGCGGCAATCAAAGAGACTAAGAAAATCAGAAGACTTTGTCAGGGTGCAAGCGGCGGCGTAAGTTCCATGGAATGTATCGTATCACCTACCTCCAACGCGTGCATTACCTCCATGCCTTCGACAACCGTTGCAAACTGGCTGTACCTGCCATCGAGGTGCGGAGTTGGAGAATGCGTAATAAACCATTGGGTCCCCTCGGTATCCTTCCCGGCGGAAGCCATACCAACCGATCCGGTAGTATAACGCAGGCCGTTAAACTCCGACCGGATTGAGTAATCTTCACTCCCCCATCCGTCACCGCGGTTGCAGCCATCCTGAACTACAAAGTTGGGAACAACACGATGGAAAAACTTTCCGTCGAAATAATGTTGGATGACCAGGCCGACAAAGTTGGCAACCGAACCCGGAGCGTGCTCCACCAATAAGGAAATGACAATGTCCCCTTTCGATGTCTCAATACGCACCTCCTGTTGTTTTGGAATGCGTCTGACAAGGTCCCAGTTCACGGGATGATTAAATGACTTTTCTACTACCGTTGGCTCGCGTCCTTCGAAATAGGCAATGGCATTTTCAAGCGGTACATACGATTCATAATCGCGGGGAAGTGAAAGCCTTGACTTCGCTTCATTGAGAAAAGCGATATCCATTACCACCTGCCTGTAATGCAGCGCGGAATCCGTCAGCGCGTCCGTGATGATACCGATCACCGCGACGTCACCTGTGCCTATGCCTTTCCTGTATAGGCTGAGGAATTCCTCTTGCATAACGGGGGAGATCGTTTCCTGACGATTCATCACCACCAGGGCACGCGCTGCAGAAGACCGGATCACGGGTATGTGGGTTGTGAGCAATTCGTTACTCACAAAAGACATGGCGGCGCTGCTCAAGGCACTCAACAGCCAGGCCTTTTGATAATTGTTGGCAGATGATGAATAAAGATCGATAATCTCTGTGTTGATATCCGCGCTCCTGACAAGCGCGTTGACACCCTGGAACAGCAACGCCTGGACACGCCAGTTGCTCGTGGATCGCGCCTCCCGGAGTACCTCAGCCACGTCTGCTTCATTGACGGCGGATTGAATTACTTCGGCAGCAGCGATGGCTACGTTACTTTCGGAATCATGTAATGCCCCGAGGATCAAATCCCTGGTGCGATCGAAGGGGAAGTAGGCCAGACTTTTCAACGCATTGACCCGAACCCGATAATCGCCATCCTGCGTGGCTGCCCTGCTGACTGCGGCAAAGACATCGTCGGTGACTATCTTTCGCAACGCCCATGCAGCGGCCATCCGTACGTCGGCCGAAGGATCATTGCCGAGCGTATGAATGAGTACCTCCGATGCGTCGGAAATATTCTCTGTAACAGACCGGGCAAAAAAATGAGCAGCGCCCAGTCTTGCAAACTCTGTATTCTCCGCCGGGAGATACAGCATTGCCCGTTGCGTGAGTTCGGGTGGTGTCGCCTGTCGTTGCCCGAGACGATAACACAGCCAGGGCACGCCGTCACCCTTGTATTTCTCCAGGTTAATATCGCTTCCGTCAGCGACCTTGCCCAGCGCTTCCAGCGCGGTCTGCATGACAAACGAATCCGTTTCACGTTCCACAGCCTCCAACAACGCGTGAACAGCCTCCCGTCCGCCGACCTGGCCCAACGCATACGCGGCGCTGACTCTGGTCAGGACATCCTCATCCGACAGCAGTCGCTCCGCCAGCAACAGGGAAGAGGTTGAATCCTGCAGTGAAGCAAACGCCATTGCGGCCTCGCGCCGGTATACCTCATTCGGGTGTGTGATAAATTGGCGCAGGCTATCCGTAAGCCGTTTGTCCTGGAATCCTGCAATTTGCACCAAATTCTCATCGCTGAATTTGTTCGGTTCAGAATTTGTGCAGGCTGTAAGGATGAGAAATGCGAGGGCGCCTGCAAATGGCCTTGATGCGAACGGGTTTACCACGCTAGAAGTAATTGGGAGAAGCCTTTGCGGCATTCACCACATCGTCGAATTCAATTCCTGCCTTTTCAATGGAATATAAGAGCAACTTGACCTCTTTCTGATGCACGCGACCATCTACCTCTGACATCTTGTACAGGGTTGCAAAGATACTTAGTCGTTCTTCCACCGCACATTTCCCGACAAGCTCGATCCCCCGATTATAGATGTCGCGTTCGCGCAGCCGGCGGATCTGTTTTTCGAAGTCCTCATACAACTTGTCGGGTATCTTTTCATACTTTCTGACTTTTTTCAATGCGACTAACTCGGTTTCGTTGATGTCGCCGTCGACACCCATGAGGAGGTGAATCAGGTATAAAAGTCCGGAATGATAGGCATGGTCCATTGTTA
>DATBVZ010000747.1:0-9156 GCA_036515095.1 Cyclobacteriaceae bacterium
ATGCTCGAAGGCCAGGGTCAGCGCTTGTGACTTTCAGACTCTGTTTTTCCGTCTGAGACTTTGCCGCTCCAGTTTCAGCCGGTTGACCGCGCCGATGGCCCTGCTTTGCCGTTCCTCGCGTTGGCCCCGTATCTCCGTAAAAGGAACCTTCATCCGTTCCAATTCATTCCTGTAAATCTGAAACAGTTCCTCCCGCCTATCGGGATGCTCCCGCAGGGGGTCGTCCTGCCACGGAATGTCAATATAGGTAAGCAAATGGAGATCGTACGTATTGTTTTCTAATTCCGCTATGATCGCCGGATCACAGTAACCGAACTTGAACTCGCTCCAGACCTTGATAACAAGGAGTGTAGTATCGCAAAACAACAATCGGTTTGCGTATATGGAGCACTCTCTTTCTATCCGGAGCTGGCCATGAGCTATGGTAAGGAGGTCCGCTGCTTCGTATGGACGAACGAGATTGTCGATATATCCCCGGGCATACTCAGGTACCCATACTGTATTGAAATGATCCGCCAGGTACGCGGCCAAGTCCGACTTTCCCGTACACTCCGGTCCTACAACGGCAATCTTAAGTAATGGGTCGGATGATGATTGCATTTGTGTCATGTGCACCTTTTTAGTTCCATACCCTGGCATTGCTATCCCAGGTTGCCGCCTACCCTGCCGTAAATCATTTCCGGTCGCCATTGCAAGGTCTGTCCGAAAAACATCCGGATGCCTCTTCTGTATTCCGAAAAGCCATGATCATGCATATACCGGACAGCCTGCTGATTCCCTTCCGGGATTACTCCCAACTGTCCATTGCAATGCTTCTTCCGCAGTAAGGCAAGACCCGATTCGTGGGAGGACGCAAGAACGAATCCTTCCCCCAGGGTAGGCATAAAGAATCCGGTCAACTGGCCACCCGTCCTGATGAAACAAGCATTCTTCCAGTGCGGTTCAAGCAGCTCCCTGCGATCTTCGGATGTGGCGTAGTAATCCATTTCAAGTCCTGCGTGTTTAAATGAGCGGTTAAAACTTTCGATGGCAGCTTCCTGCTCAGACGGCGTCTGGCCCCCTCTGAGAAACAGGTAATCGGATACGCGCCGGAAACCCAACCGATGATATAACGGTTCACCCATGGGTGTGGAGACCAGGTTTAAGGTTTTGACCCGGCGACTGGTTTCCAGAAAATCCATCAGCGTTTTTGTGATTGCCATTCCGATTCCCTGCCTGCGGAAATCCTTGTCCACAATAATATGAGCAAGCCAGCCGGTACACCGGTGTGCTATCGCGCTTCCAATGCCTGCGATCCTGTCATTTATAACGCACTTCACCGGATTGCAGAAACTGCTGGTGAAGTAGAATTCAAAGTAAGGGACAATAGGCAACCAGCCATCAGGTTGCAGGGCGTTAAGGTGAGGGATATCCTCTTTCGCTAGCGCGTCTATTTTCAAGGTGAACCCGGCTAATTTCAAAGGTGGCAACGTACAAATCCTGAACAAAGGGTTCAGGTAACTTTTTCAATTGATTCCCTTCCGTAATCTACTCCTCTTCCACATTTTTGAGACGTGAAAGCAGGACGAAAGCTCCCCTGGTTACGATTTGCCTTTCATTCTGCTCCGCACTGGGAAGTACTTCAGTAAAACCCTCCTGATTTGAGCCGATCTTTATTTCCTCCATCCTAAATGAAAGACCATCTCCGGTAGTGAATACGTAGGATGTTCCTTCAAAGTTGACAATGGCTTCATCGGGAAGCACGCTTACCTCGTGCGAACCGGTCTCTATTGAGGCCTTCACATACATGCCCGGAAAGAGGTCTTGGTCCTCCTTGTCAAGATGGCAATGAATGCGGACGGTACGGTCCTCCATGATCTGCCGACCGATAAGGTGGATTGTGGCTGTCCGCCGGGTAGTCTCATTGATCAGGTTGTAGGTCACCATCTGACCGATCTTCAAGCGGGGGAGATCCTGCTCAAACACAAATAGTTCAACGTGCAAATGCTGATAGTCAACGATTTTAATCATGTTGGTCGTTGCCTGGACGTACTGTCCCAGGTTAACATTCATCTCGGTCACATACCCGCTGATGGGCGAATAGAGCTTAATTGTCTTTTGAATGGTGCCGTTACGGATTTTTTCCGGGTCAATATTGATGATGGCAAGCCTTGCCTTCAGACCTTCGGTGCGGGCACGGAGGGTCTCAAAATTCGCACGGGACTGCTGAAGTGTTTTTTGCGCGTTAATATTTTCCTTTGCAAGCTCCTGCTGACGTGTATATTCTAACGCGGCATAGTCAAGTTGGCTTTGCGTTTCTATGTAATCCTACTGCAACTGAATGTACTCCGCATCCTGCAACTCGATAAGCTCTTCTCCTTTCGTTACATGCATTCCCTGGAGGAGATGGGTTTTTTTGACAAACCCGCCCATGGGTGCCGCAATAGAAACCAGGTTTTGAGGAGGAACATCAAGGATGCCGTTGACGGTAATGGTTGTACTGATTTGGCGCATCTCCGGT
Source organism: Cyclobacteriaceae bacterium (assembly GCA_036515095.1). GTDB lineage: Bacteria > Bacteroidota > Bacteroidia > Cytophagales > Cyclobacteriaceae > ZC4RG29. The sequence continues at coordinate 2,501 of DATBVZ010000747.1, forward strand.
TGTCCTGTTTCAATGCCTGCCGCCTCGATCTGCGTTTTGTTGAGCACAACCAGGTTTTCAGCTTCAGAGGTAGCTTCTGCGTTTGATACGGGCTGCTTCTGGCAGGCCGGCGTACTCAACAGGATGGCGTATAGTAACAGGGTTGATATTCTTTTATTTTCCATAGATGTCAGCATTGCCGTTCAGGTAGTTGAGTCGTACGATGGCCAGATGATGATCCCTTAGCGCGGTAAGCTGCCCCTCCCGGATCCCTATCGCTGTTCGCAGGTTCATCAGGTAAGTCGAATAGTCAATTTCACCGCCTTGAAACGCGAGCCAGTTCTGGGTCGCCATTTTTTTTGCATTCGGAACCGCATAATCATTGTAGTAGTGCAGGCTGGCCAACGTTTTTTCATATTCCTGCATTGCTTGGTCATACTGGCCTTCAAGGGATTGTTTGTAGGTGTCATAGTCATTTCGCGCGATGTCTTCGTGATAAGAGGCGGCCTTTACGCGCGCTCGGTTTGGAACAAACCATATCGGAATAGACAGGCCGACTGTAAAGCCCTCAAAGCGCTCACTGGAGTCAAAGTATTGCTCCTGACCATCAATAAGCTGGTAGCCGATTAGCGTCTGGCTGAAGAACCCAAGGGTTATATCCGGAAGGGCCATCGCAGCCTCTGCTTTTTTTTCTCTCTCGGCAACCTTTACCTGTTGCCCGAAATACAGGAGCAATGGATTTTGCGGTGTGTTTGTACCGGGCGAGCCTGGTAAGTCCTCTAAGGTTCCTGTGGTCGCGAACGGCTCCGGGTGATTCAACAGCACGCTCAGTTGGTTCGTGTAGATATCCTGGTCCGCCTCCGCCTGGCGGAGTTTGTTTTTAGCTTCGTTCCATTCGGTCTCCGCAGCTATTTTTTCCAACAGGGCCGCCTCCCCGGTTTCAAGCCGGATTGTGGCGGCCCTGACCAGGCCACGCAGCAAAGAGTCCAATTCGAGAAGCAATTGATACCGGGCTTCGACGTAAAGCAATTGGATATAGACTGAACTCACTTCATGAACCACGGCATTTAATGTAGCTTCCCGCTGCATTTCCTGGCTTGTAACCCGGGCCTTCTCAAGGGCTGCCCGTTGGAAAAACAGTGTTGGGAATGGCAGCGTCTGTGTTATGGTCAGGTTGTTGTCGTTCTTAACTATGCTGTTGTACTGGCCATGTGTAAGGTGAATTTCCGTTTTGGGGATCTCTGTGGCAGCCTTGCGCAACTGCTGCCGGCGTTCGGTTTCCAGATTCGAGCTTCTGATCCGCAGGTTGTTTTGCAGGGCAATGTCAATTGCCTCATCCAGGTGGATGCTGGTCTGTGCGCCTGCATTCAGCCAGGACGAGAGAAGCGACAGTACAAGCAGAACCGTTGATGCGCTTTTGAATCCTGAATTCATATGTATACGATTTTGTTTCCTATTTCTTTCTTTCTATTCGTTCAGACAACACGTAAAGACAGGGGAGAACGAGCAAGGTCAACGCGGTTGCACTGATAAGTCCGCCAATGACTACGGTGGCCAGCGGTTTTTGGACTTCCGCGCCGCTCCCGTGCGACAGCGCCATGGGCAAAAAGCCAAGCGAGGCAACAAGCGCGGTCATCAGCACCGGGCGCAAACGGGTGCGCGTTCCCTGCCGGACGATAGTCCTGATATCGTTCAGTCCTTCCCGCTTGAGTCGGTTGAATTCGGCAATGAGTACAATGCCGTTCAGTACGGCCACGCCAAAAAGCGCTATGAATCCCACACCTGCCGAGATGCTGAAGGGCATTCCGCGTATCCATAAGGCGAGGATGCCGCCAATAGACGACAGGGGAATTGCCGTGTAGATCAGGATCCCCTGCTTTACGGAATTGAACGCGAAAAAAAGCAGAATGAAGATCAGTACCAGCGCAACAGGCACCGCCACCAGGAGCCGTTGGCGCGCGTCGACCAGGTTTTCGAACGCTCCCCCATACGTGGCATAATAGCCCGGGGCGAATTCAATTCGGGTGTCAACTCCGTGCTGCAATTCTTCAACAATGCCCTGGACATCGCGACCCCGAACATTAAATCCAATGACAATTCTTCGTTTTGCATCATCACGCTGGATCTGGTTTGGGCCGATCTCTACATTTACCCCGGCCACTTCGCGCAATGGGATCACATTTCCTCCCGGGGTCGTAATGTATAGATTACGGATCTGATCCAGCTCCTGCCTCTTGGCTTCGTCGAGCCTAACCACAAGGTCGAAACGTTTTTCTCCTTCATACACCCAGCCCGCCTGCTGACCGGCAAGCGCGGCATTGATAACCTGGTTGATCGTATTGATGCTCAATCCGTAAGCAGCAATTTTATCGCGGTTGAAATCAATCACAATTTGTGGCAGGCCGGTTACTTTTTCCACATACAGATCTTCGGCCCCTTCAATGCCCCGGATGATAGCGCCCATCTGCGTGGCATAGCGCGTCAGCCCGTCAAGATCTTCGCCGTAAATCTTCACCACTACATCCTGCCGGGCGCCGGTCATCAATTCATTAAATCGCATCTGTATGGGATGCTGAAATCCGAACCAGACCCCGGGCACGTGATCTTCCAGTGTCTTCTGGATCCGGGCTATCATTTCATCTTTTGATTCGGCGCTGGTCCACTCCGACTTATCCTTCATGATCACCATCAGGTCTGCCGCTTCGATTGGCATGGGATCGGTTGGTATCTCCGATGCACCGATTTTCCCGATTACCTGATCTACTTCCGGGAAATTGCTGAGGATCGCCTGCTGGCCCTTCACGGTTGCATCAATAGTTTGTGAAAGACTACTTCCGGTGAGGAGCCTGGTCTCGACCGCAAAGTCTCCCTCATCAAGCTCCGGAAGAAACTCGCCTCCCAGTCGTTGAAAGAGGAGGAGGCTGGTGATGAACAGTACAATCGCAATGGAGATTACAACCGCTTTCCTCTCCAGGACACGGACGATTAGCGGGTCGTACCACTGGTGAAGCCGCTCAATGAGTTTGTCCGACAGGTTTCTCTTGTGCGACGGATTCTTACTCAGAAAAATCGAAGAGATTACGGGCACATACGTTATCGATAAGATGAGGGCTCCGGTGATGGCAAACACAACGGTCTGCGCCATTGGCTTGAACATCTTTCCTTCGATTCCCACCAGGGAAAGGATAGGAAGATAGACGATAAGAATGATGATCTGACCGAATGCTGCTGACGTCATCATCTTCCTTGCAGAGTTGCTTACTTCCCTGTCCATTTCCCCTTGTGTCAGCCGGTGACTGAATTTTTGGGATACGATCTGGAGGAGGGCTGCCTCGACAATGATCACGGCGCCATCCACGATAAGGCCGAAGTCGATCGCGCCCAGACTCATCAGGTTGCCCGAAACACCGAATACTGTCATCATGCCGATAGCGAAAAGCATCGACAAGGGTATCACGGAGGCAACGACTAACCCGGCGCGCAAATTACCAAGAAAGAGAACCAGCACGAGTATGACGATGAGGGCACCTTCGGCCAGGTTCCTGGTTACGGTACCTATGGCCTTGTTTACCAGGCGCGACCGGTCCAGGAACGGATCGATATATACCCCTTCGGGAAGAATTTTCTCGATCTCCCTGATGCGGTCTTTAACCCGCCCGATTACTTCCGAGGAGTTTTCCCCCTTCAACATCATCACTACCCCACCGACCGCCTCGCCCACGCCATCGCGCGTCATAGCACCGTACCGGATAGCGTGTCCGAATTGCACTTTCCCGATCTGGCCAAGCAAGACAGGGACTCCCGTCGGTGTATTTTTGATCACAATTTTTTCCAGGTCCTGCAGCGACTCTATGAGGCCTTCGCTGCGAATAAAATAGGCGCTGGAATGCTTCTCAATGTATGCGCCACCGGTATTTTGATTATTGGATTGAAGGGCAGCAAATACCTGATCAATTCCGATACTGAGACTCCTGCAACGATCCGGGTCAAGCGCTATCTCGTATTGCTTCAGGAATCCTCCGAAGCTGCTTACATCGGCCAGCCCTTCCGTGCCCAACAACTGGCGTCGAACGATCCAGTCCTGAATAGTACGAAGCTCCATGATGTCAAATTTGTCTTCGAATCCCGGCTTCACGCGCAGAATGTACTGATAGATCTCTCCCAGGCCCGTGGTAACCGGTGCCAGTTCAGGGGTACCGGTTTCGGCAGGTATCAGTTTTTTGGCATCAATGAGCCGTTCGCCCACCTGCTGGCGCGCCCAGTAGACATCGATTGCATCTTCGAACACGACTGTGACTACGGATAGTCCGATCCGGGAGAAGGAGCGTATTTCAATAATTCCGGGAATGCTGGCCACCGTTTGTTCTACGGGAAAGGTTACGAGCCTTTCGATATCCAGAGCCGACTGGGAAGGTGCCGTGGTAATTACCTGAACCTGGTTGTTGGTAATGTCCGGAACCGCGTCAATGGGTAGCTGCGTGATCGAATAGCCTCCCCATACCACCAGCGCGAGGACGAGCAATCCAATAATTAGTTTGTTTCTCAATGAGAACCGGATGATTTTATCAAGCATGGTTGCGTACTAATAATTCCTTAAATAACAACCGGGGGTCACGCTTGGCGTGGTCCGGCAGACTGGTTTTCTAAAAGGGATTATCAACTCATGCGGGGCGGCTGCCAGATAGCCGATGAAATGCGAAACTCTTTAGGCGTCACATGGCGTGAATTTTTTTGCAACGGCATGCCTGTTGGCGCAACAGACGCGACTGCTTCCGGCAGCGTGAATACCGGATGCTGCAATTGGTATTCGTGTGAGCGGTGGTCAGAAAACGGCAGGTCATGATGGGTACCCGGATCCTTCTGGTGATGCTCAGCGTTGTCGTAATGAAGCTTTATGAAATCATGCAGGGTGATATGACCATCCTGCTGCCTGTGCTGATGGTAATGATACAAGAGGGCGGGTACCTTCGCCAGTTCATCCAGATCCATACCCGGGATAGTAAACTCAAGGGTTATAATGGCTGAGAGCAGGATGCTGACAAAGGTTTTCATGCTGCCCTAAATGTAATCAGGATGAACGAAAGGTGAAAAGGGAATTTATAAATGGTTGCCATTATGCCCGTAAATGCGGACCGATCACCTGTTTCAATACATGCCCCGGAACCACGCCTGCTTCACGCCAAAGAACATTCCCTTTTCTGAACAGGATCATCGTAGGAACGCCAAGTATGCGGTACGCTTCCGCGGCCCTGGGATTGCGGTCGATATCAACCTTAAGGACTCTGACCTTGTCTCCCATTTCCCTGGAGAATTCTTCTATTACGGGCGCCATCATCTTGCAGGGACCGCACCAGTCTGCATAAAAGTCTACAAGCACAGGCGTATCGCCGTGAATGATCTCCTTGAATGTTTCGCTGCCGTTTACCATATTATGCGAGGGTTTGTTTCCTGATCATAGGGCCACCGTATTTGTTCTTGTCCGGAGTTTGTTGCTTGTCCTGATCCCGTTGTAGCCGTCTTTGACATCGACCACGTTGTCGTAACCGCGTGCCTTCAGGATTGAGATGAACGTCATGGACCGGTATCCGCTGCCGCAGTAAACATAGTAAAGCTGAGAAAGGTCATTTGCCGGCATGTTTTCGTTGATGTAATCCAGGGGTAGGCTTCTGGCTCCTTCCAGATGCGCGCTGGCGTATTCATACGGTTTGCGCACATCGACAACAATTGCTTCAGGGTGTTCCGCCAATTCATCCGCCAGCTGATCGGCATGGATGGAGCGGACTGTGTCGATTTCTTTGGCCCCGTCCTTCCAGGCTTCTGTGCCTCCCGCCAAAAATCCAATGGGATAATCATATCCTACACGGGCCAGCCGTGTCACTACCTCTGTTTCCCGGCCATTATCCGCGACAATCAGAATTTGTTGTTTGATGTCAGGGATCAACGCACCCACCCACGGGGCAAAGGATCCATCGATGCCGATATTGATTGAGTTGGGAATGAAGCCGCTGGCAAATACCTGCGCTTCGCGCGTGTCGAGCACAAGAGCGCCGGTTTCATTCGCGGCATCTTCAAAGGCATCGGGTGCCAGGGGCCTGCAGCCGCGTTCCAGTACATTGTCAATACTGTCGTAGCCTTCCTTGTTCATTCTGACATTCTGAGGGAAATATACCGGAGGCGGCTGAAGGCCCTCTGTGACCTCTGTAATGAACTGCGATTTACTGATGTCCCTGAGCGCGTAATTGGTCCTCTTTTGATGGCCCAGGTTGTCCGAGGTTTCTCTGGCCATGTTCTTACCACAAGCTGATCCGGCCCCGTGTGCAGGATATACGGTGATGTCATCGGCAAGCGGGAGGATCTTGTTTCTCAGCGAGTCATACAGGTGACCCGCAAGGTCTTCCATGGTGAGGTCTGCATTTTGAGCCAGGTCCGGGAGCCCTACGTCGCCGATGAAAAGGGTATCGCCAGTGAATATGGCAACGTCTTCGTTATTTTCATTCCGAAGCAGGTAACAAACGGATTCCATGGTATGACCGGGCGTATGAAGCACCACGAAGGTGGCCTTTCCGACCTTGATCTCCTCACCGTCGGTAGCAATGTGAGCTTCGAAGGATGGTTTGGCATTCGGGCCGTAAACTATTTTTGCGCCGGTAGCGCTGGCAAGATCAATGTGGCCGGAT
>DATBVZ010000748.1:0-5772 GCA_036515095.1 Cyclobacteriaceae bacterium
CATGATGCTTCAACTTCGAGGGTTGCCTTCTTTCCCGACGCCTTTTTCCGGATCACCTTGTCGTGGAAAATAGTGCCGTAGTGTGATCTCCTTTCGGGTTTGATCGCCGTGGAATTGTTCCAGAAATCGAGGCCATTTACGTATTCATAATTCAACCACAAGCCGATATGGTGCGGGTGATCAACACGTTCTCCCGGACGCGGATCGAGCGGGTAGCCGCGCGTGACCGTAATTCCCGAAACCGTATTGATAGGATACAACACGGGTTTCATCACCGAATCGTAATAGCAATAGGCAGTAAGCATTTTACCGTTGTACAACACATCGATCTGCTTTTCGGCAGGGCGGTCCCTTAATTCAAAACCCTGCCCCTGGGCAAGCGCCTGGATGCCGCAAACCAGTACAAGGCATGTTCCGAGGCTAATGATGACAGCTCGCATGCGCATCAATATTGGAAAACCTTACCGCCAACCATAACCTCCTGGGTGGCTTCGTCGAACGTTGCCTTCATCCCGGTATGCGCCGCAGCGGTGGTCATAATGCAGGCAACGGCATGTGAATAACCGGCCTCAACAGGCGCGTTCGGTTCCTTTCGGTCGCGAACGCATTCCATCCAGTTTCGCATATGGCTGGAAGTAAGCGGATCGGCGCCTGTGTCTGCGGAAGCTACAACCGTTTCCTTTGTCTTTGTCAGGTCAATGGTGGGCAGGAGATTGGCCTCCATGCTCATCGCTTTTGCGTGACGCGCGCTGAGCCCGCCTTCAGGGGTAACCATATTCGTATTCAGGTTCAGCTCACCTCCATTGGAATAATATATTTCAGCCGGTCTTTCCTCACCGTTATGCATGCGTGACAGAAAGATCACCTGAAACCCATTGGTGGGGTCGTCTTGCGGTCCGTAGTCAAATGCAGCGGTAATAGTATCCCAGTTCCTGCGGCCATCCTTCCATTGGTAGATGCCACCGTTGGCAACCGCACTGCGGGGATGCTTCAGACCGGTGAACCAGTGGACCGTATCAATCTGGTGGCACATCCACTGACCGGGCAACCCCGAAGAGTACGGCCAGAATAACCTGAACTCAAGGTGCTTGCGGGCATCGAAGGCTTCCGCGGGCCGGTTCATCAGGTACCGCTTCCAATCCGTGTCCGCCTCCTTCATTTTGCCGACAAGGTCAACTCTCCTCCACCGTCCGGGCTGGTTCACATTCCAGGTTAGTTCAACCATGGTAACGGGACCAAACTTTCCCGACTTGATGAACTCATTTGCAGCGTGGTAGTTGTTACCACTCCGGCGTTGTGATCCGATCTGCACGATCTTTTTGGTCTCACGTACCGCCTTCAACGCAGTGCGTGCATCTTCCATGGTTTCGGCAAATGGCTTTTCGCAATAGGCATCGCAGCCGGCGCGCACTGCCTCGGCGCAATGGAGCGCGTGTTGAAAGTCAGCCGTGCTGATGATCACTGCGTCCAGGTCCTTCATCGCATACAACGCATCATTGTTCAGGCAGGCCTTGATGTCATGGCCTATCTTTTCCTGTATCTCCGCCTGACCTTTCTCGCGCTTATATTTCCAGATGTCGGAGACAGCGATGATGTCGAAGTTGAGTTCCTTATTGTGATGCAGGAAGCTCGGCAACAGGGAACTTCTGAAGCGGTCCGAATATCCGACAATACCGACATTAACACGGTCGTTTGCGCCGGGTATGCGTGCATAACTTTTTGCGCTGAACGCCATTGCTCCCAGTGCGGCGGCGGTGGTAGTCTTAATGAAATCTCGTCTTGAATTTTTCATGGCATACATGAGGTTAAGTGCTTTGTTATTTTTTACAAAGGTTATTGTTTATAAGTCCGGCAATTATTTCAATTCCCTGATACGGATGCTCCGGTATGATACCCGGTCGCCATGATCCTGCAAAAGAATATGGCCCGCTTTGGCCATTCCAAAACTTTCCCATTTTGCATACTTGCTGCGAGCCACCAGCGCATCATAAACCGGCGTTCCGCGTTCATAAGTTACGACCCGGTAGCCATTCAGCCAATGCTCAATGCGATTATCCGGATACACCACGATACGTCCCAAATTCCATTCTCCGATTTTCTTCATTCCGCGGGAGTTTTTGCCGGCTGGAATAAGGTCATAGAGGGACGCGAGCGTCCTGTTACCGGCTGCACCCATTTTGGCGTCCGGATGGCGTTCGTCATCCAATACCTGGTACTCCAGCCCTATAGCGGAACCTTCATTTCCTTCAGATTCCGTAACGAAATATTTGACGCCGCTATTGGCGCCTTCGGTCAGACGAAATTCGAACTGCAGGTCGAAAGCGCTGTATTCCTTATCCGTGACGATGTCGCCTCCATTCTGCGACTCAGCACCAGAAGACTTTGATACGCTCAAAATGCCGTCACCAATTTCCCAACCCGTTTCGGGGAAACTATCGCGATACGCACCGCGCCAACCCGTTGTGGTCCTGCCATCCCACAACAGCAACACGCCATTTTGTTGTTCCTGTTCCGAAACCATATTGGGAATAAGATTCGCCGCGAAGATCCCGTCCCAGGGCGAAGGCGCAATGCCTGCGGTTTTGATCCTGACATCGCGGAAGCGCACCTGTTTTCCTTCGTCCTCCTTGTTGCGCACGGAGTGAACCTGGAGGGCGATGAAACCGGAGCGCGTCATATTATCCACCAGATGGGCTGCGGGCATCCCGTTGATCCACGTTCTCATAACATCTCCAATGCACTCTATTCTCACCGTGTTCCAATCATTGCGCTTAAAGGCGCCCTTTGCGTCGGGATTGTATTCCAGCGGATAGAGCCACATCCTTCGCGCTTCATCATAGATACCGCCGGTCCATGCGCGCTCCGACGGATCTATTTCAAACTGATAGCCATGCACGCGTCCATCCTGGTACTCCGGTTTGCTCTCGCTGCGGAACTGGATGCCTGAATTCGTTCCATCATCCACTCGGAACTCCAGCTCAAGAATAAAATCGCCGAAAGTCTCTTCCGTGACAAGGAAAGAATTTGGCGTACCGAAGACAGTGGTTCCAATCAGCTCGCCGTCTTTGAATTCGTACTTTGCCTGACCGTTGAGTTGCGTCCAGCCCGTCAGGTCTTTGCCGTTGAACAGAGGCCGCCATCCGTCTCCCTTCCTCTGAGCGAAGAGCGGGGCGAAAAGACTCAGTGTCAGTACAAGTAAGGTGAATCTTTTCATGGTGTTACAAGTAATTTAAATAGTAAGCTTCTTCATTTCTGACAGAGCATAGTGACACGCCCGCGCGGTCATCGCCATATAAGTTAGTGAAGGATTTACACAAGAAGAAGAAACCATGAAAGATCCGTCCGTGATGAACACGTTAGGCACCTCATGCATCTGATTAAAGGCGTTTAGCACGGATGTTTTTGGGTCCCTTCCCATGCGTGCGGTACCCATTTCGTGATTGGCATTGCCCGGGAAAGCCATGTTGGAATACGGCTGCACATTTTTATATCCGGCAGCTTCAAGCATTTCAGCGGCAGAAGGGCCCATATCGGCATTCATCGCCTTTTCATTGTCTTTAAACTCACATTTGATTTGCAGGACGGGCCTGCCCCACTTATCCCGGTCATCCTTACTCAGCACAACGCGGTTGTCGGCATACGGCAGGCATTCACCGTACCCATACAGGCTGAAGTTCCAGGGACCGGGATCCAGGGCCTTGTCCTTGAGTGCCTCACCGACCGACAGATCGTGCGAATAGCGCCCCCATCCACTCCTTCCGGCTCCGCCTTGCAAGCCATAGCCTCTGATAAAGTCCTTGCTTTTTTCCTTAAGATTCCGGAACCTCGGCAGATATACCTGATTCGGCCGCTGGCCATAGTAGTATTTATCCAAATAGCCGTCAACCTCTGCCGTGGCCCCGGAACCTTTGTGGTGGTCCATCAGATTCCTTCCTACCTGATCGCTTCCGTTGCCCAGGCCATTCGGAAATCGGTTGGATGTGGAGTTCAGCAATACGAATGCGGTGCCCAGGGTAGAGGCATTCAGGAAAATGATCCTTGCCCGGTATTCGGTAGTCTCGCCGGTGACCAAATTAACAGCCTCAACTGCTTCTGCCACGCCCTTGGCTTCATTGAAGATCACCCGATTTACAAGGGTGTCCGTAGTTATCGTCAGATTATTGGTGGCTAATGCCGCCGGTAAGGTACTTGAGTTTGTGCTGAAGTATGCGCCATAGGGGCACCCCCGGTCGCAGCGATTGCGGTACTGGCACTGGCCACGGCCCTTCAGCGGAGAGGTCAGGTTAGCTATCCTTCCCATAATCAGCTTTCTGTCCGGGAAATTCGTTTCCAGTTTCGCCTTGAAATCCCTTTCAACGCAATTGAACTCCATTGGAGGAAGGAATTTGCCGTCGGGAAGGTGCGGAATGTGCTCTGCCTGGCCGCAGACTCCGATGAATTGTTCCACATAGTCATACCACGGTGCAATGTCCTTGTACCGGACAGGCCAGTCGACGCCAATGCCGTCCCTCAGGTTTGCTTCGAAGTCCAGGTCACTCCACCGGTAGCAATGCCGCCCCCAGAGAACCGACCGGCCTCCGAGGACGTCTGCTCTTATCCAGTCGTATCGCTTGACTTCCGTGTAGGGATTCTCGAGATCGTTGATATAGAAGTGCTTGTTTTCTTCGTGAATGGAGAAATGGCGCGCCTGAATGTGGTATTTCCTCTGTTCCTCCCGGGTAAGCCGGCCGCGGTGGGGGAAGGCCCAGGGATCAAGACTTGTACCGGGGTAATTGGGATGTTCCAGAGACTTGCCGCGTTCCAGCATCAGAACCTTCAGGCCCTGCTCACACAATTCCTTTGCTGCCCAGCCACCGGAAATTCCTGAGCCAACTACTATTGCATCGTATGCCCCCTCTCTCTGCACTATCGTTGACGGATGTATTTCATTCGGTTGCAAAAGGCAAAAAATATTCCAAAGAGTCCATTTTTTCCCTGGATTTGTTATCACAAATGTCGGCGTGTATCCGTCCAGCCGGAAACCGGCAGCTATGAAACGACGGCCCGGGGCACACAAACCGTGATCCTGGCACAGAATAAATCCTGGAAATCCGCCATTCATTTTAAATCTGTTTATATTTTTGCCCCCAATTTGTCCACTCCTTAACCCTGGAAATGCCAAGAGACAGAAGTATACGTTCCGTATTAATCATCGGCAGCGGACCAATCATCATCGGTCAGGCCTGTGAATTTGATTATGCCGGTTCTCAGGCAGCCCGATCGCTCCGCGAAGAAGGCATTGAGGTGGTCCTGATCAATTCGAATCCGGCGACCATCATGACAGATAATGTAACGGCCGACCGCGTTTACCTCCTGCCCCTGACAAAGAAGTCGATCAAAACCATCCTGGAGAAACATCATATAGACGCCGTGCTGCCTACCATGGGCGGACAGACTGCGCTGAACCTGTGCATCGAATGCGAAAACTCAGGGCTTTGGGAGCACTATGGTGTGCGGATAATTGGTGTCGATATCAAGGCTATAGAGACTACCGAAAACCGTGAGTTGTTCAGGCTCAAAATGAATGAACTCGGTGTCAGCGTATGCAGAGGCTCAACGGCAAGCTCGTTCCTGCAGGGAAAGGAAATTGCCCAGGAAATCGGATTTCCACTGGTTATCCGTCCGTCGTATACACTCGGCGGAACAGGAGGAGGGTTTGTCAATAGTCTTGAGGAAATTGACGAAGCGCTCAACCGCGGCCTTCACGCATCACCCATCCATGAAGTGCTCGTA
>DATBVZ010000749.1:0-7866 GCA_036515095.1 Cyclobacteriaceae bacterium
TATTATTGGATTGGAGTTGATTTTTGCAGGGCAGGTTTCAGCAAATGCGAAAATTCATGAAAGCCCTGTTGAGTATAGTTCTCAGGGTGTTGTGCTAAAGGGTTACCTGGCATACGATGAGCATTTAAAAGGGAAACGGCCCGGAGTACTGGTTGTTCATGAATGGTGGGGGCATAATGAATATGCGCGCAAGCGTGCCAGAATGCTGGCGGGATTGGGGTATACAGCCCTTGCTATAGACATGTACGGCGACGGCAGGCAGGCCGGTCATCCTGATGAGGCAGGGAAATTCTCATCAGAGCTTATGAAGAATTTTGATGTTGCTCAAGCCAGATTTACCGCAGCGCTGGAATTTCTTAAACAGCAGCCCACCGTTGCTGCAGACCGCATTGCTGCTATCGGCTACTGTTTCGGCGGAGGGGTTATACTCAATATGGCGCGGCAAGGCAGCGAACTTAAGGGTGTTGTCAGCTTCCACGGCAGCCTTGCTGCAATTAAGCCTGCACAGGCTGGCAATGTGAAGGCAAAGATTCTCGTATTGCACGGCGCTGATGACAAACTTATTTCTCCTGAGCAAATTGAGGCATTCAAGCAGGAGATGAAAACAGTGAAAGCCGATTTTCAGTTTATCTCCTATCCGGGAGCCATTCACAGCTTCACGAATCCGGATGCAGACACCTATGCAAAAAAATTCAATTTGCCGCTCGGATACAATGCAGATGCTGACAGGAAGTCATGGGAGGAAATGAAAAAATTCTTCAAAACAATTTTCAATAAATAGATTATTTAGCTGGAAAACAGTATGCGGCAAGAGTCTGAATGGGGAGGGTAATGATGCATTCTGCAAGGGGCATAAAAAAAATCCTTAAAAGCGCACCGACGATTGAAGGTGCAGGCGTACACTTAAAGAGGGCGTTTGGTTACCATCAGGCGCCGCAGCTTGATCCCTTTTTGTTGCTTGATGATTTTCATTCATCACATCCCGCTGACTACCTCAGCGGTTTTCCCTGGCATCCTCATCGCGGCATTGAGACAATCACCTATATATTGCAGGGTCGGGTCGAGCATGGCGACAGTCTTGGCAATAAAGGAATAATCTCCTCCGGTGATGTGCAGTGGATGACCGCTGGGAGCGGCATTATCCATCAGGAGATGCCGAAAGGGCGTGAAGACGGTTTGATGTGGGGATTTCAACTCTGGGCCAATCTTCCCGCTTCACATAAGATGATGGAACCCCGCTATCGGGACATTAAAAGAGAGCAGATTCCTGAGATACGATTGGATACCGGTGTGAAGATCAAGCTCATTTGCGGTAACATCAATAATGTCCGGGGGCCGGTACAAGATATCGTCATTGACCCCGAGTATCTCGATGTGACAATGCCGTCGAAAACTGAATTTACGCATCATGTTCAGGCAGGGTATACCGTATTTGCCTATGTGATAAAAGGAGAGGCGTACTTTGATTTGAACAAAGAGAGAGCCATAGGGGCTGAGAGTTTGGTAATCTTTGAAGATGGCGACGAAGTGAAGATTTCAACGGAGGAGGAAGGGGCACGATTCCTGCTTATATCCGGCAGGCCGCTGAGAGAACCTGTTGCCTGGCGTGGTCCGATTGTGATGAATACGCAGGAAGAGTTGAAGATTGCGTTTGAAGAATATGAGCGTGGAACTTTTCTCAAACATCAATAAAGCAACACTAAAGAGAATAATGGTGTTCAAATGGGGAACAACACTGCCCAATTAATTTGGACATGCGTCAGAAACTTGTTATTGGGATGTGTCCCTATTTCCTTTTTGGGGCAGTTTTTGAGCGTGAACGATCGTGAACGATAACAACGCTTTTTCTGTACGAACGAGTTATTTGGATATTACGAAAGTAAGCATATCAAAAAAGGCCTGAAAAATCCTTAAGTTTTTGAATTGGTGATTTCAAGTGAAAATGCTATACTGTCAAACGAGCAAGGTACATGGATCTAACCACTATTATAGGATTCATCGGCGGGACATTAACAACCATATCGTTCCTTCCTCAAGTCATCAAAACATGGAAGACAAGGTCAACCCATGATTTTTCCTTTATCATGGTTTTTTTGCTTTGTACCGGCATCTTCATATGGATAATTTATGGTTTTCTGATTCATTCCCTGCCTGTTATTCTTGCCAATATGGTGTCGTTCATTCTGATATTTATTATTTTGCTTTTCAAACTGAAATACAAATAAAAAGGATACATCTCTTGAAACTCCCTTTATTCCTCATCCTCTGTCTTTATCTTCTGAAAGAACTCTTTGAATACGCAGTCCTTTATCTAAACCTCAGACACATGAAGAGGGCAGGTTCATTTGTTCCAAAAGAGTTCGAGGGAAAAATAGATGACCAGCTTCTTAAAAAGATGCAGGACTATGAAGCGGATAAGTCCTATTTCAGCATCATTGCCTCATTATTCGGAAATGTAGTGGCGATTATCTTCTTTTTCGGAGGGCTTCTCAATATTTACAATTCCTACATTGCATCGCTCAATCTCTCGTTTCTCGTTTCAGGATGGCTCTTTTTTCTCCTCCTTTCCTACGGCGAGCAGATCATCTCCATACCCTTTAGCCTTTACAGCACCTTTAAGATAGAAAATAAATACGGCTTCAATACCATGACCGCAAGGCTCTGGATCGCTGATTTCGTTAAATCGCTCATTATTTCTACAACCCTTTATTCTTTTCTCCTCTTTGCCGCGCTCTTTCTCATTCAGTGGAGCCCAAAGACCTGGTGGTTCTGGGTATGGTCTTTTATCCTATTATACAGCCTCTTTATCATGTTCATATCCCCTTACGTTATTGAGCCGCTCTTTAACAAATTTACCCCGGTAGATGACGAGTCGCTCAGACAAAGGATTGCCGCCCTGGTGGAAAAGGTCGGAATTCATGCGAAGAGAATCTTTAAGATGGACGCATCAAAGAGGAGCAAGCACACGAACGCCTATTTTACCGGTATTGGAAGGACAAAGAGGATTGTCTTGTATGACACCCTTTTACAGGGGATGAATCATGATGAGATTATTACGGTCCTTGCGCATGAGACAGGGCACTGGAAAAAGAAGCATATCCTGAAGATGATGCTTGCAGTCCAACTCTTTTCCCTGATAGCCTTGTATGTCTCTTTTCAGATAATCCAGAGCGATTTTCTTTTGAGGCTTTTTAATATCAGCGCGCCGTCCCTCTTTCCAAAGTTCTTGATCCTCGGATTTCTTGCAGGCATCATTTCCCTGCCCTTACAGCCGATCGTGAATTGGATTTCAAGAAAACACGAATGGCAGGCAGACAGGATTTCCTATGAATTGACCAGCGATGCCGAGAGCATGATAAGCTCCCTGATAAAACTCTCCAAAGAAAACCTCGCCAATCTCTATCCTCATCCTTTGTACGTTTTCCTCTATTATTCCCACCCGCCGATGCTGGAGAGGGTAGGGTATATAAGGGAGTTTAGAAGGGTGTGAAATATGAAATACGGGGACTGTCCCTTCCCTCCTGTTTCCCCGCAGACAGTATTTTGAGTTTTTCTATGGTGTCCATGGGATTCCCGGCAACAGAAAAATATTCTTGTTTCTGACGATGGGGAGGATTATATCATAGACTATGAATTTAATGATACTTCATTGCAATTTATTCATACGTGTGATAAACAGGAAAACAAATACTAACTTGTAGATTCTATTCGAGAGAGACATATATGGATCCGGCACCACAGACATACGTCGATTTGGTTAAGGTAATACTCGACTTCATCGGACAGCATTTATGGTCGCTGATTGCGTTGGTTTTCCTCATAATCTGCCGGAAGTCGATTGCCAACCTTGTTGAGCGAATAACCAAACTAAATTTTTCATGGGGTTCCGCTTCCGGCGGCGTTGAGGCTGCTGCGCCAATTCCCACACCCGAGGCAAGTCAACGAAGCGAAACAGTATCCACGGCATCGCAACCGAGTAGCTCCGCCCCAGAACTCCCAGAGCTGAAGGAAAAAGAAGAGGCGCAGGAATGGTTCTCAGAAATGCACAAAGCATTTATTGACGGTAAGATTGAGAAGGCAAAACAAGTGTTTGAAGCAAACCAGAGAGAGGAACATGACGCTAACCGACGACATTCAAATGAAGCCGTATTTCTATTTTTTCTATACACCAAAGGGAATGATGCAACAGCGTTGTCGAGACTTGAGGCACTGCATGCCCGTAGCGCAAATGACAAACAACGAAATGACTCCATATTTTGGCTGTTATGGAGTTATGAGGTGTCAAAAAACCACGACAAGGCTGAAAGGCTTTTGCAGAGTACCATATCGATGGTCACGGACGAAGCCGAGAAAACGTCACACATTATAGATTTAGCCAACGTATATAAAAGCAAGGGCGAGCCTGATCGGGGCATTGAATGTCTAGAATGCCAACTTCAGGAAGTAACTAACCCCGAACAAAGAGTGTCTCTGTACCAAGCATTGTCGAATCTCGAAAAGGAACAAGGGAATGAAGAGATAGCAGCAATTGCCCTGGAAAAAGCAATCGAACTATCTCCTGGAGACCGAGACAAGCTATTTGACGCGGCATACGCACAGAGCAAAGTAAATCTGCGGCTACTTTCTGTGAGCAACTACGGAACCTTATTGAATCTAAGTCCTAGACACGCCGCTGCTTTAAACAACATGGGAGTATGCGCCAGTGAGTTTAAGCTGACAGGGAAGCCGGTATCAATGTACCGACGCTCGATGGAAGAAGGATATACGCTGGCTATGGCGAACATAGCGAATTTGTTCATGAGCAGTGGGTTTTGGGAGGAGGCGAAACAAATACTGGATAAGGCCCGCGTTGCCGAAAGTCCTCACGAAAATGTCGGCAATGCACTTTATCGATTGCAATCCCTTCAAGACGATGAAGATAAGCGATGGACGACGCTGACGAAGAAGGCAGATGAATTTCAGCGTCGTGTGCGCGAATATGGCGGCGCATGTTTCGATAGATCTTTTTCGTCCTTTAACTGTGGTGGAGTCTGGTACACCAAGCGAGGGGCAGAAGTAATCATCGAACTATCTGGCCAGGAGGTCAAGGGTAAATGGGTAGAGCAGCTCACCATGGGACTTCGAGATAGTTCCATTGAGTATAAGGTTTCTATCTCGGGTATCAGGCGTAATCGCTCAGTTGCCCTCACCTACCGTCGACGGCCAGAAAGCGAACGGCCGCCAACCTTGCTTGGAGGATCTCTTGACAAAAGTGTGAAGTGTTACTCATACTTCTCCCTCGACAAGCAACTATGGGAGATATTTTCCAGTGAGTTGGATGAAGAATTAACGTTGACTCTCCAGCGAAACCCACCGAAATAGGAAATTAAATAGGAAATTAGGGACAGCGACCGTTTTGGAAAAATAAGGAAGACACTTTCTCACAGTTCTACTTGATGAGTCAATAATCCCAAAGTTTTATTGAATTTCTACCCCTTGTTTCAGGATTTCTTTTACAAAGGGATTGTCTTCGGTAAAATCTTCCGGCCGAAAAGGGTGCGGTTCAATCCGAAAATCTACTCCTCAGTCCACACTACACCGCTATCTTTAATTCTATCTCATCATATTTAACCGTTAATATAGACTCTCTCCGCCCTTCCTTCTTGTCTACCAGTCCAACCTGCTCTAAATATTTCACATCATCGGCTACATTTTTGACATCTCTTTTGGCCGTCCTTGCCAGTTTATTTATGGACTCCGGCTTTTGGGTTTTGATGATGTGTAAGAGTTCAAGTCTTTTGGGAGTCAAGACCTTCCTGAATGCCTCAAGACTGGTGAAATAAACCCCTGTTTGTTTTTTTACCTTCTTTCCTCTCTCTATTGCCTCACCTGTCTTTACAAAATCATCTAAAACTTCTTTTACGCTTTTTATCCCTATCTTAACCTTTTTAATCTTCATAATTTACCTTCCTTGTATTTTTCTACGTCTTTATAGAAAAAGAGGGGGACATTTCCCCTATTTCTTTGCCTTGCTACGTTTTTAGAATAAAATGTTACTCTGACCCGATCTGGTTTGTTGTGCACGTCCTAAGTCCGGTTCTGGAAAATCTATTTCTTAAAAATAGCACTCAGGAATCTCTTTAGCTCTTCCCATGACTTTTTGTCAGCATCGGCATTGTATCCCAAAGCAAGGTTGAATTTTTTGGCATAGGTATCTGCATCCGGATTGGTAAAGCTGTGGAGCTAAAGGGGACAACTGTCCCCTTTAGCTCCTTTAGCTTAAGCTTTGCGATCTTTTGAACGATCCTTCGCCACCAGCATGTAGATAGACGGTACGACAAAGAGGGTGAACAGGGTGCCAATCGCCATGCCTCCGACCAACACCAGACCGATCGAATTCCGCGCTGCTGCGCCGGCACCGCTGACCAAGGTAAGGGGAAAGTGGCCGGCGATGGTAGCAGCAGTGGTCATGAGTATTGGGCGCAGGCGGGTAAGGGCTGCTTCCCGAACTGCGGCGAGCTTGTCAAGACCGCGCTCCTGGGCCTTATTGGCAAATTCTACGATCAGGATGCTGTTCTTCGACACCAGTCCCACCAGTGTCACCAACCCGACCTGTGAGTAGATATTTAGCGTGGTGGTCCAGCCGTCGGTCCAGAAAGGGACATTTGGATTGGGCATCTTCAGAAAGGTAAATATCAGCGCGCCGAACATCGCCAGCGGCACTGATCCGGTGAGGATGACGAAGGGGTCCCGGAAGCTGTTGAACTGCGCTGCAAGGACCAAAAAGATCAGGATCACCGCCAGCGCGAAGGCTGGTAGAAACCGGTTCCCTTCTGTACGCAACTGGCGGGACTCACCGGTATAGTTAAGCACATAGCCTTTAGGGAGGATCTTCGCTGCTTCGTCTTCGAGATAGCGCAGCGCCTCATCGAGCGGCCGGACCGAAACCCCGCTGATCTTCACTGCATTGAGCTGCTGGAAACGGTTGAGTGAACGCGGCACAGTCGAGTTGCGGATAGTGGCGACGGTCGACAGCGGCACCAGCTCGCCACTGGGACCGCTAACGTAAATCTGCTGAAGCTGGCCCGGGTTGAGGCGGTCAACACGCTGGATCTGAGGGATCACCTTATAGCTGCGACCGGCGATATCAAAACGATTGACGAAGTTGCCGCCGACCATGGCCCCAAGATCGTTTGATACCTGCTGCAGGCTCAGACCCAAAGCAGCGACCCGGTCGCGGTCAATAACAAACTCAGCCTGAGGCTGGTCGATCTTGACATCAATAACCGGCGGAAAGGCAAACATCCCGCTCTGCATTGCCTTAAACTGGATCTGCTCGGCCAACTGCAGGATCTGCTGCGGTTCGGCGGTCGAGGCGATAATAAACTCAACCGGGTAGTCACCGCCCCCCGGCAATGCAGGCGGGGTCACCGGGAAGATGCGGATTGCGGGAATCGCAAACAATTTCTGCTGTACCTCCGGAAGGATCTGGAATATGGTTCGCTCCCGCTCGTCCCAGGGCTTCATCACCATGCCTCCAAAACCAGAGCTGGGGAAGGTAATCTGAAAAGTAAAATCAGTCTCCGGCACACTCAGAAAGGCGCGATTGACCGCTGCAGTATACTGGCTCGTCTGGTCGAGGGTTGCATTGGCAGCAGCATCAACGATACCGAAGATGACACCCTGATCCTCCATCGGAGCGAGTTCTACCGGGGACATTATGAACATGGGAATCGCCAGCAGACCGATCACCACCCATACCAGATAGACCGCTGGTCTGCTGTGCAGACTGACATCGAGGATCCGGCCGTAAAAGTTGCGCAGACGTCCGAAGTCACGGGTGATGCGGCCGGCAAGTCCTCGTTCTCCGATCCCCGGCTTCATGAG
>DATBVZ010000750.1:0-8253 GCA_036515095.1 Cyclobacteriaceae bacterium
GGGAAAATTTTTGATCAACATCTGACTTTTGGCCTATGATCGTTTACGGTATCAGGAACTGCAACACGGTGAAGGCCGCCCTGGATTGGATGATGAAGCACAAGATTGATTTTGAATTTCATGACTATAAGACGAAGGGCATTACGGAGGAAAAGCTCAGGGAATGGTGCCGTCAGGAAGGTTGGGAATCCCTTGTGAACCGGAAAGGAACCACCTGGAGACAACTGGATGAAAAGGTAAAGGTGGCTGTCACCAACCAGGCTGCCGCCATAAGGCTAATGATGGAAAAGACCAGCGTGATCAGGAGGCCCTTGATCGAGAAAGACGGGTCGATCGTTGCGTTGGGATTTGATGCCGGAGAATACGACAAAACCTTCGGCCGCTGGTCTACAAAAACAAGAAGTCCCGAATAACCGGGACTTCAGAACGTTGTCACGAGATTTCGATCGCTTTTTTAGCCTGTTTGACAGGTGTTTTCTTTGCTACAGAAAGCCTCAGGATGCCGTTTTCGTAATTGGCTTTGATGCTTTCATCAGTAACGCTTTCAGGAAGTGCGAAAGAGCGGGAGAAACTTGTGTAGTTAAACTCCTTCCGGGTGTAGTTGTCTTCTTTTTCTTCCTTCTTCATTTCCTTTTCTGCTGAAATGGTAAGCACGCCCCGGTCTACCGTGACTTTGAAATCTTTCTTTTCAAGACCAGGTGCCGCCAACTCGATCTCAAAGGCGTTATCTTTTTCAACAATGTTTACAGCAGGAACCGATTTTTGCATTAGATCGGAATCGAAAAAGCGGTCGTTGTCGAAAAAATCGGATAACCAGGAATCCCGCAATAGGGATGGCCAGTCAGAACGCTTAACCAGTGACATAATTACCTCCTTTTTTATTTGGTTTAACAATAACCAAATTTGCCAATAAGATGCCAAAATCGCCATGATGTTTGCAAATGGATAAGGTGACATTTATCAGGAAATTTTTAGCCGGCACAACATAAACACATAAACACGTAAACACCCTAAAGCCAGTCCATATTTTTTCTGAGCAGCCGCTGTGTATGTTCTTCCGCAGAACCCTTTGCCGGTATGTGGTTGTAGAGCCACCGGGCATTTGGAGGAAGGCTCATCAGGATCGATTCGGTCCGGCCCTCGGTATCCAGCCCAAAGCGCGTTCCGCGATCCCATACGAGATTAAATTCCACATATCGTCCACGCCGGATGGATTGCCATAATTTCTCATTTTCGCCGTAAGGAAGCGGGTGATTTTTTTTCATGAAGTGAACATACAGGGGAGCGAATGCCAGTCCTACGGATCTGACGAATTCAAACCGCGACTCCTTCGTGAACTCGTTGTCACCCCTGAGGTAATCGAAAAATATCCCGCCTATGCCCCGTGTCTCCTGCCTGTGCTTAATATAGAAGTAATCGTCCGCCCATTTGCTGAATTCGTGGTAGTACGAAGGGTGATGCAGATCACAGGTGGCTTTGAGCCGGCGGTGGAAGTATGCCGCATCTTCAGGATCAACGTAATGCGGCGTGAGATCAATGCCACCCCCGAACCACCAGCCGGCGTTGCTTCCTGACATCTCGAAATACCGGACGTTCATGTGCATGATCGGAACCATGGGGTTGACCGGGTGGATAACGATAGAAACACCGGTCGCGAAGAATTCACTACCGGTTCCTGTGTTCAGGCTCAGCGACTTCAAAACGGGTTCCGGAGTGGGACCCCAGACAGCGGAGAAGTTGACGCCGCCTTTTTCAATGACGTGGCCTCCGGTAAGTATGCCTGAAATGCCCCCACCTCCGCCAGGCCGCTCCCAGGGATCGCGGATAAACTTCCCCAGACCATCAGCCACTTCGAGATGCTGGCATATCGAATCCTGAAGTTGGAGGAACCATTGTTGTATCTCTTCTTTCGTTGTCATAGTCGGCTTCAAGGTATTCCTGCAGACGTCAGAATGGAAATCCGATACCGACGTTATAGATGACAGGCTCCTTGTCGACCCCAAACGGCCGGAAGAATTTAGCGCGACTGAGCACCAGCCTGTCGCCTTCATCGCGGGCGGGGTCATACACTTTGATTCCTACGTCAAACCGCAGAATCAGGAAGGTGAAGTCGAACCGGAATCCGAAGCCGGTGCCTACGCCAAATTCGCGGTAGAACTGATCCCACTTGAATTCGGAATTCCCGTTCGCTACGATATTTTCGTTTACCCGCTTTACCCAGGGACTGAAAGTCCATACGTTTCCGGCATCGAGAAAGATCGCTCCATCCACGAAGCCGAACAATTTCTTACGCAACTCGATGCTTGCCTCAATGAGGATGTCGGCCGGTTTCTCCAGGCTGTAGTCGAACAATCCGTTGGCTTCCGAGTCCGCGCTGAGGTTCGGCTTGAACGAGCCGGGCCCGAGCCTCCGGGGGCGCCAGGCACGAACACTGCTGCTGCCACCCGCAAAAAAGAACTTTTCGTAGGGTACGGTATTGTTGCTGCCGTAGGGATAGGCCACGCCGGTATTCAGGCGGTAAGCAACCACTGTATTTCTGTCAATCACCTTATTTCGCCTGACGTCCAGGCCGAACCGCAGGTACTTATAATATTGCAGGTCCCGTTCGGTTATGAAATCAGGATCAACAAAATTCCAGATCGTGCCACCGCTTTCAATTTGTGCCCTGATGAAAACGGAATTGCGATCGAACTGGCCGTAGTTGTTGTGGTTCCAGGTAATGCCGAAAATCATACTGGTCACAAACGAAGGGTAGAAGGAGTTTACCAGGCTAAAGTTACCCACACTGTCCTGCTGGGACAGGAATTCACGAAAGGCCGGTGACGTATTCAGGGTGTCAATGACGTTGATGTTGGTGAACGTAAACGAGTATTGGGTGGTCCTTGCATTTTCCATGGAGTAGGTTCCGCTGAATGTGGCGAATGTGCGCCTGTATTCAGGCCGGTCGGTGTAGGAGTACCCAACCAGCAGCTTGGTCTTTGGATTGTACCTGCCGAGCATGAACTGGGTTCGGTCGCTTAACGGGAAAATGATTTGGGGAAAGGTCATGGAAAAATTTATCCCCGCCTCGGTGCTTTTGTAGATATTCTGATCGCTGGTTGCGGATGCAACGCCCTCAAAGCCAAACCTTCCGGAAAGGTCAAACGATTCAAATCCCCGAAAGACGTTTCGCTTCTTAAGGCTGGTATTAAAAAAAGGACCCGGGAATCCCTGGGTAACATTTACGCCCGCCTCATTGGACCATTGGTAGCGGTCCATGGCGCTCGTGTAAATGTTTGCAATGAATTGCCCCCCCGCCGTATCATAGTTAATGTTGACGAACTTGAATGCGTCGAGGTTTGCCAGCTGCCGCTGCGTACCGAAGGTGTTGGTGCGACTGTAGAGATCGCCTTGCCGCAGAAACACCCGCTGACTCAGAAGTCGAAGGTTGTATTTATCTTCGTAAAAGCTGTACTGTATATCGCGCACCGTGCGCGTTGTGCGGTCCCGTCCCGGCACGCTGGCTGTCGCATCTGTTATGAAATTAATGCCTGTGATCATAAACTTTTTGTGTTCGCTGCGCCCGACCGGGTCCTTGACAAGGATTTTCACCGCCACTTTTTTGTCATCGCTGTAGGCCGTGTCGACCTCGAATTCGACATATTGGCGGCTGAATTCGAAATACCCGAGGTCCTTAAGCAATAGGTCGATTCGTTCGCGCTCATTGGTAAAATTCTCCTGATCATAACGATCGCCTTTTCGGATCAGGCTCTTCGCCTTTGTGCCCAGGATAAGATTGCTTACAGCAGTATCGTTAATCTCGTAAAAAAGTGTATCGATGAAGTAGGCCTTCCCGGGCTTGATCATGTATGTTACCCTGGCCTTTTTTGCGGATGAGTCTATTTTTGTTCCGACAGTATTCCTGAAAAATCCCTTCGACGCCAGGTAGCCGCTGAACCGTTCCGTGGTCAGACGGATGTTGGCAGTATCCAGGATGGAGAGTTGTTCACCCCATTGCATTACGGTATTCCCGTTCTCGATCTTGCCCTCGATCTTGGTCAATCGTCTTTGTTTTTTGAACTCGAGGTTGTTGATCTTGCGTGTGTTGTCATCCGGTACCGCGGCTATCTTGCTGTCGAACCTGGCTTCCACGCGTTCCCTTTTGCGGTGGAATTTTTCAGGATCATAGCGCTTCTTTCCCACATAGTAGAACCAGACCAGGTAGTGAAAGGGGAATACCCCGAAGAGCTTGCGGTTTGACTTCTGAACGTAAAGGTTTTTCAGCGCCTCTTTGTTGACACTACCGGGCGCTTCGATCTTCTGCGTGAGAAGTTTCTGACCGGGCTGCAGGTACCTGGTGCCCAGGCAGCCTCCAAGAAGCAGTGGTGCGAGGATGATTAAAATGAAATATTTGTATTTCTTTGCTGTCAAGCCTGAAGAATGATCCCTAAAGCCAAAAGTAAGTTCATTAAATCCCTGCAAATAAAGAAATACCGCAAACAGGAACAATGTTTTGTGGTGGAAGGAAAGAAAAGCGTGGCAGAACTAATCCGGTCGGAGTATGAGGTGGTATCGCTGCTGGCTACCCGTGAATTTCTTGCTTACCAGCGCGGGCAGGGAAAGAACATCGCTGAAGTCCTTGAAGTGGATGTCGACGATTTGACGCGTCTCGGTGAATTTAAAACGAATGATGGCGCCCTTGCGATCGCCAGGATGAAGCCAAATGTGCTTCTTGAACCCGGAGTAAACGAATGGGTATTGGTTGTCGACGACATCCGGGATCCGGGTAATCTCGGTACCATCATTCGCACTGCCGACTGGTACGGTGTCAGCAAGATCATCGCCTCGGAACAAACTGCGGAATTGTATAATCCCAAAGTCATCAGCGCCACTATGGGGTCTTTTCTCCGGGTTAGCCTCTACTACACGTCGCTGCCGGAATTCCTCAGCAGGTCCGCATCCGGCATTGCCGGGGCTTTTCTCGATGGAGATGACATTCACCATTGCAGTTTCGAAGCAGGGGGGTTGCTGGTAATCGGGAATGAATCGCGCGGCATATCCGAAGACGTGGCCAGACTCGTAACGCAACGAATAACCATTCCGAAATACGGACGTGCTGAATCACTGAACGCCGGCATTGCAACGGCAGTGATCCTGGACAACCTGCGAAGGAATCAGAGAAAAGTTTGACTCTTATCGGAAGCCTCGGCCGAAATTCTAAGGGCCTGATCCTTTCCAAGGTACCGGTCGATCCAGTAATGGCCCAGGTAGATCAGCGGTGTAAGCAGGATTGCCACAGCAAATTTATAGATATAGTTCGTGATGCCGATAGCCACGATTTGGGATGTGGTAAAGATGCCATAAAAGGCAATAAACAGTACAACGAAGCTGTCGAACAGCTGCGATATCAGTGTGGAGCCTGTGGCCCGAAGCCACAACATTTTTGATCCGGTCATCCTTCTGAGTTTTTGAAATGCGTATACGTCTACCAGCTGGCCTATCAGGAAAGCTGTCAGTGACCCCGCGATGATGCGCATGCCCTGTCCGAACAGTTTATTGTAGGCGAACTGAATGTTGAAGTAATTACCCTCCGGGTCCGTGCTATTGGTATCGAGCCAGAAATCAGCCGGGGACAACCGTATGGTGAGGTAGATCGCAACGAACGCATAGGCGATCAATCCCGCTGTAAAATAACTGATGCGTCTGACTCCGGGTTTTCCGAAGTATTCGTTGATCAGGTCTGTGGTGATGAACACAATGGGCCAAAGAACAACGCCGGCTGTCAGGTTAAAGCTCATCAGGAAGCCCATGATGTTCAGGTTAGCCGGATTGAAGCCCAGCGTCGACTCGGCAGAGAAAATTTTTACACCTACCATTTCGGCCAGCAGGGCATTCGTAAGGAATATCCCCGAAAGGATCACAAACAATCTGTTTTTCTTTTGTTCGATTTGGGTATTCATGGCTTAGGGTGCTATTCCTGTATGACGTATGTCTCGCCTTCAACGGCCACCTCGGTGCCGGGAAAAACCTTCCGGGCTTCCCTGAGCAGGGGGTCAAGGTCCTTATATCGCGCTGAAAAATGTCCTACGAGGAGCCGCCTGACTCCGGCCGAACGGGCGATCAGCGCCGCATCATTTGCCGTGCTGTGGAGTGTCTCCCTGGCCTTTGATTCCTCGTCGAACATAAAGGTTGCCTCGTGATAGAGCAGATCCGCATTTTTAATATATGGTAGCAGGGTTTCCGTATAGGCGGTATCCGAGCAATAGGCATATGACCGTGCATGCTTTGAT
Source organism: Cyclobacteriaceae bacterium (assembly GCA_036515095.1). Taxonomy (GTDB): domain Bacteria; phylum Bacteroidota; class Bacteroidia; order Cytophagales; family Cyclobacteriaceae; genus ZC4RG29. The sequence continues at coordinate 6,270 of DATBVZ010000750.1, forward strand.
TCGAGCGTCAGGTCACTGTTCCTGTACAACAAATTGCCCTTACCGTCCACCACATCGTTGCCCGCCTTGAGCGCGGCAAGTTGTTGAACCTGCAGGCCGGGAGGAAGCACGCGCTTATCAATTCGCCGGGGTTTTGGTTTCTCTCTAAACAGGAATCCTGAGCATGGGATCGCGTGAATAAGCGGGATGGTCGTCACGGTCAGTGCGTCATCTTCATAGATCAGCGCATTTTCATTTTTTGGCAACAAGTGAAAGTGGATATCGTAGGTCGGCATGAACTGGCTCCGGCGGAACTGTGTCGTCAGAATTTCATCGAGGCCATCATGGCTGTACAGGTGAAGTTCGTTAGTCCTGTGCTGCAGCTGCATGGTGAAAATGAGTCCGATAAGACCCAGGTAATGATCACCGTGAAGGTGGCTGATGAAAATATGGTCTATGCGATGAAAGTTTATCTGATAACGCATCATCTGCATCTGGGCTCCTTCGCCGCAATCAACGAGAAACTGACGGTTCTGAATCTCCAGAAATTGGGCGCTGGGAAAGCGTCCATAGGCGGGCACGGCGCCGCTTGATCCGAGAATAGTTAATTTGAACGACAAGTTTTGACCCGTTAATAGTATTCCGATCGCAAGTAAAGAACAAAAACAAAATGACCAAAGCAATCGCTCTGGTCATTGGGGTTGGATTAGGTAAGGTATGAATTACGTATTTACTCGCCGCTGCCGCCTTTAAGATCCTTTTCAATTTCGTGCATAAAAACGGCATCCACAGCCTCTTCAACACTAGGCAGTATGTTCAGCACGCTGTCCAGCTGCGATATCTTGATCAGCTTCATGGTATGTTCAGAAAGGCAGGCAAGCACAAAGATGCCCCCTTCTTCCTGAACGATCCGGTTGCCCACCAGCAACGCGCTCAATCCGGATGAATCGGTGTACTTGATATCCGAGAGGTCGAGAATAATATTTTTGACACCTTCGGCATGCAGGGTTATGAGTTCCGATTTCAGGTTAGGGGCAACAGCAGAATCCAGCTTCTCCTCGTGGAGGCGTAATAAACTATACTTTTCCTGCTTATCAATGGTGTATTTCATTCAAAGTCTGTTTAGGAATTCGTATGAGCCGGCGTCGGTAACCCCTCAAATTTTGGCCTCTAAATTAACAGATTTTATCGAATTCACGACGTTTCGCTCAATTCTGGTCAAAATTGTGCCATAGTCCACTTCCGGCAGGGTTTCACCCAGAACCTGTTCGTACAACTCTTTGTAGCGGCCGGAAATCATGGCTACGATGTCATCCGTCATCTCGGGTACGGTCTGTCCTTCCTTCCCCTGAAATCCGTTTTCAATCAGCCATTGCCGGACGAACTCTTTTGAAAGCTGTTTCTGTGCCTCGCGCCGGTCCTGACGTAACTGGTATCCGCCGGCATAGAAGTACCGTGAGGAATCCGGTGTATGAACCTCGTCGATGAGGTAAATCCCGTCCTTGTATTTCCCGAACTCATACTTCGTATCCACCAGGATAAGGCCACGTTTTTCGGCAAGTTCTGAACCCTTCCTGAAGAGATTCAGGGTATGGTTTTCAAGCTGAAGATAATCCGCGTCAGTCACAATTCCCCGGTCAAGGATCTCTTCCCTTGTGATGTCTTCGTCATGACCGACATGAGCTTTTGTAGTAGGGGTGATGATCGGATGGGGCAGTTTGTCGTTCTCATTAAGGCCATCGGGAAGTGATTCACCGCACAAGGTTCTTTTTCCGGCGCGGTATTCCCGCCAGGCGTGCCCGGCCAGGTAGCCCCGAACAACCATCTCAACAGCGAACGGCTCACAACGGTATCCGATAGTGACGTTGGGATCGGGGGTGGCGACTACCCAATTGGGTACCAGCGACCGTGTCGCCTCAAGGTTGCGCGATGCAATGATATTCAAAACCCGGCCCTTATCCGGAATGGCACGGGGCAGTATAACATCAAATGCGGATATCCGGTC
>DATBVZ010000751.1:0-12232 GCA_036515095.1 Cyclobacteriaceae bacterium
CGACCCATCGATCTTTATGAGATCTTCGTAAAGCACCGTAACAAAGTCCTCAAACGTCTCTTTCGCCTGCAGGTACTTGTCTTTATTCTTTTCAAACCAGTCCCTGTTGTTGTTTCTTGCCAGCCTTCTTAAAAATGACAGAATCGTATCCATAATCGCATTTAAAAATAATCTTTCATACCACCGTCGTTGAGGATACGCAAACGATGCAACGGAAGTTGCACGGCAGCGGAAATCCGGCATCAAAGGTAATTAACAACGTCCTCAAGGCCAATTCCGCGCGAGGCTTTCACCAACACCGTAGCATTCCTGATAGCCGCATGCTTCAGCTCATTTATCAGATCGGCCTTGTTCCTGAAATGCCGGGCGTACGGTATCTCATCCAGGGCGGATTCAATCAGACTACCGCACAGATACACTTCCGTGAAACCATGTTGCCTGACCAAAGCCCCCAGAGCCCTGTGTTCCTTCTCACTTTCGCTCTCCAGCTCGAACATGTCGCCGAGTACAAGCACCTTCCTTTCCGATCGGGTCCGCGCCAGGTTTTCGATGGCAGCCTGCATGGAGCTGGGGTTCGCATTATACGCATCCAGGATGATGGTATTGCTGTTCTGTTGTATTACCTGAGACCGCATATTATCCGGACGATAAGCCGCTACGGCCTCATTGGCAAGCACAGGGTCTACCCCGAAATATTTTCCGATGCACAGCGCTGCCGCAATATTCTCAAAATTGTAAGTTCCGATCATGTGCGTTGCGACCTCGTTGCCGTTTTCAGCCCTGAACCTGACATAGGGATCCGCATCCAGCAGTACGGCATGGTAGTAGTCTCCACTGGCCGGGTACATGACGGGTGAATCAAACCGGTTCGCCATTCCTGCCAGTATTTCATTTTGTGAGTTAACAAATGCAATTCCTCCATGGGCAAGCAAGTGCTGGTATAATTCCGATTTCGCCCTGATGATGTGGTCGAATCCCCCAAACAATCCGATATGGGCGCGGCCGATATTGGTTATCAATCCGTGCGTGGGGTTGGCGAGCGTACAAAGCATGGCAATTTCTCCCAGGTGATTGGCGCCCATCTCCACTACCGCGATCTCGTGACGGGCTGTGATCCTTAACAAGGTTAATGGAACACCGATATGATTGTTGAGGTTGCCGCGGGTAGCATAGGTCGAATATTTTTTGCCCAGGACCGCACTGATCAATTCCTTGCTGGTAGTCTTACCGTTTGAGCCGGTAAGGGCGATGACTGGTATTTTCAAATGATCCCGGTGAAGGCGCGCCAACGCCTGCAGCGTTTTCAGGGTATCCTCCACGAGAATATGCCGATTGCTTGCAGCATAATCCGCCTGGTCAACAACTGCGTACTGAGCGCCCTTATCCAAAGCGTCCTGCGCAAATTCATTGGCGTTGAACCGGTCGCCCCGCAGCGCAAAAAAGAGGGAGCCCTGCCGAATGTTACGGGTATCGGTAGAAATCTCTCCTGATTCGCTGAATTTTGCGTACAAGTCCTCAATATTCATAGCAATGAGAATCCCGTTCGGATCGTTATCTTGCAGCCAAGATAACAGGTTGGCCCCGGTCGGCGTTTATGCGTTAGAAAGATTATTCCATGCAAAGGTTAGTTTGTCTCTGGTTGGTGGGGTGTCCTGCATTGGTTTTCGGACAATTCAACTACGTTATAGAGCAAACCGTTCCCGTAACGGACCAATCAAATATCCCGTACGAAATTCCCTGGGCTGGAGGTCTTAATGCCGCTCATTACAATTCCATAGACCTGAACCAGGATGGCGCGGAAGATCTGCTTCTGTTCGACCGGATGGCTGGCAAGCCGGTACCTTTTCTCAATGACAACGGACGTTACCGCTATGCGCCCGAATACGAAACACAATTCCCTGAAATGGCCAACTGGGTATTGCTGCGCGACTTCAACTGCGATGGGAGGAAGGATATTTTTACGGGCGATGTACTGGGCATCCGCGTATTCCTTAATACGACGGCGACTAATGGTCCCCTTCGTTGGGAACCGTACCTTTTCTTCTCGCAATCTGGCGCTCCAAAGAGTCAGGTAGTGCTAACCAAAGGGTTTTCAGGTCTTATCAATCTTCAGCTTCAGTTTGATGATCTGCCATCGATAACTGACATGGACAACGACGGCGACCTGGATATACTGTCCATGAATTTTCTTGGCGATGGCGCCGTGGAGTTGCATAAGAATTTCAGCCAGGAGCGTTACAGCTCATGCGATTCACTGGAATTCGAGCGCATCACGCAAAGCTGGGGAGACTTTAAGGAATGCGAATGCGGTCACTTCGCGTTTAACGGTGAAAATTGTCCTCCCCATGGACCGGACCGTATCAAACACAGCAATGGCAAGGCATTATTGGTTTACGACTTTGACAATGACCTCGATCAGGATCTGCTATTCTCCGATGGGGAGTGCACCGTATTGTATCTGCTTGAAAATACAGGGAGCGCTGACAGCCCCACGTTTTCCTCAGCCATTGATTTCCCTCCGGGTGACCCCGCTTCATTCCACCTGTTTCCCACACCCTTTCTCGAAGATGTCGACTTTGACGGCCGCCGTGATCTCATCGTCATTCCCAATGTGTTTACGAAAGATCACCTGGACATAAACCTGAAGGAATCAAATTGGTTTTACAGGAATGCAGGTACAGAGGACGTGCCCGATTACGTTCCCGTCAGCAGAAGTTACCTGCAAAGTCAGATGATCGATGTGGGGGATAACGCAGTGCCTGCATTTACCGATGCGGATGGCGATGGTGACCTGGACATGATCATCGGGCAGGACAACAACGGCAGCGAATCGACAGGCTCGATTGCTTTGTATGAAAACACCGGGAACCCCGGCGCTCCTTCTTTCAGACTGGTTACCGACAACTACCTCGATTTTGAAAGCCACGAATTTTATAACATCAAACCCCAATTTCACGATGCCAACAGTGATGGCAGGACCGATCTGATTTTTTCAGCCACAAGTGCCGCAACCCATCAGACAGCCTTATACACGCTGCTTAACAAAAACAATTCCGGGCTTGACTTTTCCGGACAACCGCTTACCATGGTCTCCTTTGACATGCTGTTCACGGAGAACGTTCACATGGTCGATGTGGATCTGGATGGCCTGCCTGATATTCTCGCGGGGAAAAGTAATGGTTCGGTTCAATTCTGGAAGAACAGCGGGCCACAGGGTGTCATCAATCTTTCGCTGGAAACCTCCGAATTTCAGGGCTTCGGACCCAGTGTGGAACGTCAAAGCATGGCCATGTCAGTTGCAGACCTCGACGCCGACGCGCGGGCTGATCTGGTTATCGGCGATCAGTATGGTCAACTCGGTGTGATCAGTGACTTTCGTCAGACCAGCCAGGAGATCAGCGTACGCACCGATCTGATATACAATTCGATCTCCGGCGAATACGAAACGAGAAATCTTGGCGGCCGCATTTGGCCAACGGTGAGCAATCTGTTCGATGAGCGCCGGCCGGCAATTGTGGTCGGTAATATCCTCGGCGGAATTCATATCCTGCGAAATGATGGAGACAATACCCTGCCTGATGAACCTCTTATTGAGATTTATCCCAACCCGATCGTCCATGAGGAATTGTTAAATTTCAGGATAGACCGGCCGGCAACCCTCCAACTGATTTCCTTGCTGGGGCAGGAACTTACGGCCCCGGTTACCGTTCTGCCGAACCAATACCACAGACTACCCCTTCCGGCCGTGTCTTCAGGCATTTATATCCTGCGGATATCGGTGGCCAATAAAAACTATTCACGCAGGCTGGTCATTTTCTAGCATGGATTCGCCGGCATTTATTTTTGATATGGATGGCGTGATTGTCGACAGCAATCCGTACCACAAAATTGCACTCCGGCAATTCTGTGAACAGCACGGATATGAACTGAGTGAGCGCGTGCTGCAGGAGAAGATCTATGGAAGAACGAACAAGGACTGGATCCCGAATCTCTTCGGCAGCATTGGAGAGGAACTCGCCAGTCGCTATGCCCGGGAAAAAGAAACCCTGTTCCGCGCCCTTTATGAGCCTCACATTCATCCGGTCGCAGGCCTGATTGACTTCCTGGAACAGCTTGATGAATTGGGAATTCACTGTGCAATTGCCACTTCTGCGCCACGCGAGAACGTCGATTTCACCCTGGAAAAGACGGGGACCGGGCGGTATTTTGAAATGATCCTTGACGAATCTTTTGTCACCCGGGGTAAGCCGGACCCTGAGATTTACCTGAAAACAGCGGAGGCGCTGCGCTTACCGCCTGGACGGTGCATTGTTATCGAAGATTCGATTTCGGGCGTGCAGGCCGGTCAGTCGGCGGGGTGCAAGGTCATCGGTATAACGACCACCCATGGCAGGGATGAGCTGAATACCGTAGACATGATAGTTGACGATTTCCGGGGTCTCAATGTGCGGACTGTCATTTCAAGCCTGTTTTGAGGCATTGAGACGGGATAATTTCCATATGGACTTTGGATATTTGCGGGGGTTTTAGCGATATTTGCAGTCCCTTTTCAAGAGGGTAAATCGAAGCGAATCATGGCGAGAGTTTGTCAAATAACAGGAAAACGACCAAGGGTAGGGAATAATGTCTCTCATGCGAACAACCGTACAAAGAGAAGGTTCTATCCCAATCTGCAAAAAAAGCGGTTTTTCATCCCGGAAGAGGGCCGTTGGGTGACCCTTAAATTGTCGGCCAAGGCTATCAAGACCATCAACAAGCTCGGCATTACCGCAGTCTTGAAAGAGGCGCGCCAAAATGGCAATCTTGCACTATAATTTCAGAGAATCCCGTTTCATCACTTTAACGAACAGAAGATATGGCTAAGAAAGGCAACAGGGTCCAGGTCATTTTGGAGTGTACCGAGCATAAGAACAGCGGAATGCCCGGAATGAGCCGTTATATCACCACAAAGAACCGAAAAAACACAACGGAGAGGCTTGAATTAAAGAAATACAACCCGATACTGAAAAAGTATACGGTACACAAAGAGATAAAATAAGCCCGATCCGGGCTGTTACACGAATTAGAGGAATACAAACAATTAAGAACGAAGAACCATGGCAAAGAAAGTTGTTGCTTCACTGAAAAAGACGGATGGGAAGAACTTCGCAAAGGTGATTCGCGCCGTTCGTTCAGAAAAGACCGGCGCTTACGTTTTCAAGGAAGAGATCGTTCCGGCCGAGCTGGTCAAAGAAGTGCTGGCAAAGAAATAGTCCGGTCAGAAAAGTCCTGCTTGCGAAGTCCCCATGAGGGACTTCTTCATTTTTATTCGCATGGTAAGACGTCCTGTTGCGACACCCTAACTTGATATCATGTCTCTACTGAGTAGTTTCTTCTCCCGGGATAAAAAGGAAAGCCTTGACAAGGGGCTGGCCAAATCAAAGCAGACCTTTTTTTCAAAGCTGGGCAAGGCCATTGCCGGCAAATCTACCGTTGATGATGAGGTGCTTGACAATCTGGAGGAGATCCTTGTTTCCAGCGATGTGGGAGTAGAGACAACGCTAAAGATCATTGAGCGGATACAGAAGCGTGTAGCCAGGGACAAATACCTCGGTACCGCCGAACTGGACCGTATACTAAAAGAAGAAACGGCCAGCCTGCTGGCTGAAAATAATGCTGATGATCCCGGTGATTTTGATATTCCTTCCGGAATAAAGCCGTACGTGATCATGGTGGTGGGCGTCAATGGCGTAGGGAAGACCACCACCGTCGGCAAACTGGCAGCCCAGTACAAGAAGTTGGGAAAAGAGGTTGTGGTGGGCGCAGCCGACACATTTCGCGCAGCAGCGGTAGACCAGCTCAAATTGTGGGGACAGCGTGCAGGCGTCCCCGTTATCGCCCGCGGAATGAACACTGATCCTTCCGCAGTTGCTTTTGATACGGTCAGGGCCGCCGTTGAACAAGCCGCGGATGTTGTGCTTATCGATACCGCCGGCCGCCTGCATACTAAAGTAAACCTGATGCAGGAGCTCTCCAAGATCAGGCGCGTTGTGCAAAAAGTGATTCCTGATGCGCCGCATGAGGTGTTGCTCGTTCTGGATGGGAGCACCGGACAGAATGCCGTGGTCCAGGCCCGTGAGTTTACCAAAGCAACCGATGTAACTGCGCTGGCGATCACGAAACTTGACGGCACCGCTAAGGGCGGCGTAGTTATAGGTATCTCAGACCAATTCAGGATCCCGGTGAAGTACATCGGTGTAGGGGAGAAAATTGACGATCTCCAGGTTTTCAACAAGACTGCATTTGTCGAGGCGTTGTTTCAGTCTGCCGGGGGATAGGTGTTTACCTGATCCCTTTATCGGAACGTAGTGGCAGTCGCACCATGATCAGGTAATTGAATCCCCACGTGGATTTCTTATCATTCCTTCCGTAACCGGGGATATCGTACGGCAACATAGCGGGTGTGTCACTGGTGCCAAGGCCGAACTTGAAGCGCGCCGTATAGCCAAGCCACACTATTTTCCAGACCCGCACCCGAAGGCCGCCCGTCAATTCAAACCATCTTGCCTTTGCGTCGCTGTTACTAAACGTCCCTTCCGTCGTACCCCAAACGGGATCATCAATTGTTGTGAAAAAATCCTCCGAAAAAACGGACCTCGCGTACCGGGCGCCAAAAAAGAGGACATTCTTATCCGCTTCCCGGTGAAGGAAATTAACATCGGGCCCAATCCTGAAGTACGTTCCCTTGTTGGTATAACGGCCCTGATCCGAACTGAGATCCCGCTGCCAGTTGCCCATATCCACGGCAAGGAAATACCGGTGGAAATCCACTTCCGCATTAAGCTCCCATCCGCTGTAACGCTCGTCATATGCAGTCTTGATTAACGCCAAGGCGTCTGTACCTATACGTACACCCGTAGGGATAAAATCCTTCACCGTTACCGAATCGTTATCAGCCTCCTTCTCCTGTCCCACGCATGTAAAAGCGAGGAGCACCAGAATCAATACGTTAGTCAATAATAATCGCAACGTTGCTACCATTCGTAGGGGAAACTATTTCGTCGTTCAAGATCTGCGGAGGTGTGGCAAAACCCGAGGAGATCACCTCCAGGGACGACATTGCCGTCCGGTTGCAAACGTTGTGGTACACAACCTCATTGCGATCGTACCCCAATTCGATATCAATCACCTCATCCTCAAAGGCTATGCTAAACCGGGTCATGTCTGCCTGGGCATTCAGTGGCAGTATAACCGTAGCGGCGCTGGTATTGGGGTAAAAAACTTCTGTCGTGTAATCGGCAGTGATACCAATGAGAGGCACCGTTACATCGGGTGCGTCTTCACCGGGCTGATCCTTAAAGGCTATGGTGACCAAGTTGGTATCCGGGCAGCGCAACAGAAGAACGTTCGTAACGGGAGGATCCTCAATCGAATCGTTCACCACCCTGGTAATGTCAAAATCGGTTGACAGTATCGTGAGACCGGCAAAGAACGTTTGCTGCCCGCAGACGGTAAATCGAGCCTCGTTCGTCGTTTCATAATTCAATGCTACAAATCCCGATCCGCTCACCAGGTCGAAATCAAACCGGGTTGAATTTGCGGCGGGATTAAGGGGCAATACAAAGGAACTGGCTGTATCATCCGGAAAGAATACTGTTGAGGTATAGTCGGCCGAAATGCTATCCACTCCGATGTCCAGCGGAACTCCAACGGAATCCTCGTCGGCATGCAACTGCCGGAATCCAAATCGGATCAGATCCGTTGTCGGACATCGGTATACGATCAGGTTAGTCGTCGCGGTATTTCCGGGCGACCGGTTGACAATCCTGACGGAATCGAAATCCGACTCGACCGGGTTTACATCCGCAATCAGAAAGCGTTCGCCGCAGTCTTCCGAAACAAACTGAATTTGGGAGCGATACGCCAGCAGCAACCGGTTTGTTACGGCACCGGCATGATCAAGACGCTGAAAAATAATTTCAGACTGATCGGTGAGGAAGTTTAGAGGAAGTTCAACACCTGTGGCCAGGCTGTATTCATAGAATATGCTGTCGGTTCCATTAATGGAAATTCCGATCAGTGTAACGGTATCCGCCTTATTATCGGCCATCTTTCTGAAGGCAATACCGAAGATGTTGTTATTCAGGTTATAGCAATCCGGCTCATCCAGGCACGAAATGGCCAAAAGGGCAAAAAATAGAATCCAGGCAACCTTTTTAATCATTTTTTCGAAGCGGCAGTAAAGATAAATCATGTCCCCAAAGACCAAATTTCCCTGCAATTTATTTTTAGTACTTTTGCAGCCTGTCTCGGAATAGTCCTTATAATGGACGGCAAAGCTGTCATTTCGGGGGTATTCCGTAGAATTGAAAGGTAACGGATGAAAACGAAGGGAAACAGGAAAACGCGCGTAAACATTGTGACGCTGGGATGCTCCAAGAACCAGGTAGACTCCGAGGAGTTGCTTACCCAATTGCGCGGAAACGGGATCGATGCCGTCCACGAGTCAATAGCTGATGATGCACGTGTAGTGGTGATAAATACATGCGGTTTCATTGAAAACGCCAAGCAGGAATCAATCGATACCATTCTCCGGTATGTTGATGCCAAAGGCGAAGGAATCGTAGACAAGGTATATGTTACGGGTTGTCTCTCCCAGCGGTATAAAAATGATTTGGAAAAGGAAATTCCGAATGTCGATGCCTGGTTTGGTACACGTGACCTTTCAAGGTTGTTGAAGGTATTCAACGCAGACTACAGAAAGGAGCTGGTTGGCGAACGTATTCTGACCAACCCCGGTCACTACGCCTATCTCAAGATCTCCGAGGGATGCGATCGTCCCTGTTCTTTTTGCGCTATCCCCCTGATGCGCGGCGCACACGTTTCGCGATCCATGGAGTCGCTGGTAACCGAATCCAAAAATCTCGCAAAGAACGGCGTAAAGGAATTGCTTCTGATCGCCCAGGATTCGACATACTACGGACTCGACCTGTATAAGCGCAGAGCGCTGCCGGACCTGTTGAGGCGGCTGTCCGACATTCCGGGTATCGAATGGGTACGTCTGCACTATGCGTTCCCATCCGGATTTCCTGTGGAGGTACTCGACGTTATGGCCGAACGACCCAACCTGTGCAAATACCTTGACATACCCCTTCAGCACGGATCAACCCGAATGCTTCAGATCATGCGGCGTGGCGTAACCCGGACCAAGACCGAGGAACTTTTGCGAACGATCCGGTCGAGAGTACCCGGCATTGCCATACGGACCACCATGATCACCGGACATCCGGGTGAGCAGGAGGAAGATTTTGAGGAAATGATGGATTTTGTCTGCCGGTCAAATTTTGAACGCCTGGGTGTATTCTCTTATTCTCATGAGGAAGGCACGCACTCATTTTCGCTCAGGGACGAGGTCAGCGACATGGTAAAAGAAGAAAGGGCCGGCCGGTTAATGGAGCTCCAGGCGAAGATCTCTCTGCAGCACAACCAAACCCGTATCGGGCAAACATGCCGGGTGCTTGTCGACCGCCGGGAAGCTGGTATTTACTATGCAAGGACCGAGCAGGATTCACCGGAAGTAGATAATGAGGTAATCCTGGAGACAGACGAATACGTTAGAATTGGTGACTTCGCTGATGTAAGAATAACACACGCAACTGAGTTCGACCTTATCGGCGAGGTGTTATAGGATTAGTCACCACCGGTCGGGCCGAACGTCCGCGGCTATAGAATTCAGCCTTTTTTTGATCCTGTATGCAACAAAAACTTTATCGATATTTTAACGTTATTCGGGTTATGTTTTCACAACGTCTGATCTGCCTTACCTGCCTTTAACGATGCATTTGAGTAAAGTCCCTTTTTCACAGACGAATGCCTTCACAAATTTTTTCCTGGACTACATTTACCAAAATGCCAAGCTCGAACCATTCTATGGCAGATACCCGAAGCCTGACAACTTCAAACCGCAGATCATTGAAAAACAAAAATCATTTCCCCGGAAAAATCGTGAGATAGTATCTGCGGTGCTGGAAAATCAGTACCAGAATACACCCCTCAAGGATATCGTGCTCGACAATATAAGAAGCATACGCGAGGACAATACCTTTACTGTTGTCACAGGTCATCAACTCAACATCTGCACAGGCCCCTTATACTTTATCTATAAGATCATTACGGTCATCAATACGTGCAGGGTGCTGAAGGACCGCTATCCTGATTTCAATTTCGTACCGGTCTACTGGATGGCCTCAGAAGATCACGATTATAATGAGATAAAGCATTTCCGGTTACTTGGCAGGAAGTACACATGGGTCACGAACCAGCAGGGAGCGGTTGGGCGATTTTCAACGGAGGGACTACCTCATCTGATGGAAACCCTGCCCGGGGATGTCTCCCTCTTTACCCGGGCTTATCAGCAAGGCAAATCGCTTAGTGAAGCCGTGCGGCTTTATGGGAATGACCTATTCGGCGACCAGGGACTTGTCGTGATCGACGCGGACGACCGGCGGCTCAAGTCGTTGATCCGGCCGGTGATCGGGGAGGACATTATGGAACATACACCCAAAAAACTCGTTGACAATGCCAGCAGCCAACTGGAATCTTTGGGGTACAAAATACAGGTCTATTGCCGTGCGGTGAATTTCTTTTACCTGGACGATCATCTCAGGAACAGGATTGAACCGAACGGCGCCCGATTTGATGTGCTGGACACAACCATCAGTTTTGACGAATCCGCCCTGGTTAAGGCCATTGAAGATACACCGGAGAAATTCAGTCCGAATGTGATTCTTCGGCCACTCTACCAGGAAATGATCCTGCCGAACCTCGCTTATACAGGCGGGCCCGCCGAGGTCGTCTACTGGCTCCAGCTAAAAGACGTGTTCGAACACTACCATATTCCCTTCCCCATATTGCTCCCGAGAAATTTTGCCATGATCATCGAAAACCATGTGCAGAAGAAGATCGGGAAAACCGGTCTTTCTATTGTTGATTTTTTTGGGGCCAAAAATGAACTCTTCAACCAGTGGATCCGTGCGCACAGCGGGAAAGACCTCACGGTAAAAAAGGAAGCAGAAATTGTGCGGTCGCAGTTCGAGCAACTTCGCATCCGCTCAGAAGAAATTGACAAGACACTCGGCCAGCACGTAGCCGCCGCAGGTAAGTGTACGCTGGACCGGATCGGAAAAATCGAGAAGAAAATGATCCGGGCAGAAAAAAGAGTCCATCGCGAAAAACTGGGACAAATTGAGGCTGTAAAGGACATTCTATTCCCGAATGGCGGCCTTCAGGAACGAACGGATAATTTTCTCAACTTCTACCCGGCTCATCCTGAATTCCTGCAAATGCTGCTTAAAAATCTTGACCCGTTTGATTTTCAGTTCAATGTATTGACGTATTAGTTTACGCGGTTCCTGTAATTCCAGGCCGGGCGTTGTATTTTTGAGCATGACCAAACCGGAACTTCGCAGGTTTTACCTGAAAAAAAGGATGAGCCTGACAGACGATGACTACAGACAACGCAGCGAATTGCTTTGCGCAAGATTCTTCAGGTCATTCGATCTTAAACGGATCAAGGTATTGCATACCTTTCTGCCCATCATTCAGAACAAGGAACCGGACACCTGGTTTATCGTGAATCAGCTAAAAGAACACTTTCCTGCCATCAGCATATCGTTACCAAGAATAAATGCCAACGGAACCATGCAGAGTTACTTCTACGAGCGACCGGACCAACTGGTGACCTCTCCCTGGGGTATACCCGAACCCGCTGAAGGGATTATGACCCATCCGGACCAGATCGACATGGTCCTTGTTCCGTTGCTTGCATTCGACAAGGAAGGTCATCGTGTGGGATACGGCAAAGGACACTACGACCGGTTCCTGAGCACCTGCAGAAAGGATTGCCAAAAGGTTGGCCTTTCTTTTTTTCCTCCTGAAAACAAGATCATGGATATCGCTGACACCGACCTGGCATTGAGCTGCGTAATCACCCCGGAAAAGACCTACACTTTCTGATGTGTTTACGTGCTCACGTGTTTATGTGTTTATGTTGCGAGAGGTCGTGAAAGGTAAAGCATACGCGATTACAGGGGCTTAAACGTAAACACGTAAACACGTACACACCTAAAGACATTGGGGTTCCTGCTGGCTCAGGCAGTGGAATGATCCAAGTCCCCAGATAATATCGGTCGAGTCAATCCCGATCACCTTTCGATCACGAAAACATCCCTGCAAAAGACTCAGCGCTGTGTCA
>DATBVZ010000752.1:0-3809 GCA_036515095.1 Cyclobacteriaceae bacterium
ACATTTTTTTTTGCTAAATTGATGGGATAATCCTGCCTGCTATGGTCTATAGACTGGTATTCGTGGTGCTCGCGGCGTTGATCCTTACGCCGGCATTTTCCCAAACATTTACCTCCTCCAACCTGCCTATTGTCAAGATCAATACGAACGGGCAGACGATCATAGACGACCCCAAGATCGAGGCGGAAATGGCGATCGTTGATAATGGTCCGGGAATGATCAACAATGTGAATGATGCACCAAATAGCTACAACGGTAAGATCGGAATAGAGATTAGGGGTTCTTCTTCGCAGATGTTCCCGAAGAAGCAATACGGTGTCGAATTGTGGGATGACGCGGGAGAAGGTATAGATGCGTCCATTCTGGGGATGCCGGAAGAGGAAGACTGGGTTCTTTTCGCTCCTTACAATGATAAGAGCCTTATCCGGGACGCCCTGGCCTATAAACTGGGAAGGGACATGGGTCAGTACGCTTCACGGCAGCGGTTTTGCGAGGTTGTTCTCAATGACGAGTATATGGGTCTGTTTGTTTTTTTTGAGAAGATAAAGCGCGACGGAGAACGGGTTGATATAGCAAAGCTTGACCCCGATGAAGTAAGTGGCGATGACCTGACGGGGGGGTACATCGTCAAGATTGACAAGTCAACCGGAAGCGGTGGCGATGGGTGGGTGTCATCCCGCAAGCCTTTCAATTCTAAAGAAGGTCAGGAGATATTCTTCCAATATGAGGTCCCGTCTGCTGAAGACATTGTAGAAGAGCAAAAGCAATACATACAGGACTTTATGAAGGACTTTGAGGATGCGCTTGCCGGTAATGATTTCAAAGATCCGGAGCTCGGATACGCGAAATATATTGACGTTGAGTCCTTCGTTGACTACTACCTTATCAATGAGCTCACGAAAAACGTGGATGCCTACCGGCTGAGTACATTTCTTCACAAACAGCGGGATTCAGACGGAGGGAAATTGCGCATGGGTCCGATCTGGGATTTCAACCTTGGTTTTGGCAATGTCGACTACTGCATCATGGGCAATCCGGAAGGTTTTGTCACTTCTTTTAATTCCATTTGTCCCGATGATTTCTGGCAAATTCCTTTTTGGTGGGCCAAATTTTTTCAGGATCCGGCCTTTGTGGAGAAGGTAAACACGCGATGGCAGGAGCTGCGGGCTGGCCCTTTCGGGACCAATGAAATCCTGGAGTATGTCGATTCGCTCGTTATCGTTCTTGATGATGCCCAGGAACGCAATTTTGTCAGATGGCCCGTACTGGGCGAGTATGTCTGGCCGAACTTCTACGTTGGCAATACCTATGAACAGGAAGTCACCTGGTTAAAGAACTGGATCACCCAGCGTCTTGACTGGCTTGATAATTACCTCCCAAGTGTCGTCACCGCAGTCGATGAAGAGAACACGGTCGCAGCCAACACCAGCGTTTACCCCAATCCGTTCCAGGAGTCTCTCATACTGAATTACACGCTAACACGGTCAGGCAGTGTATCCTTCGAACTCACCGATCCGGTAGGCCGCAGCATTGCCGTCTACAATCAGGGCAATCTACTCCCGGGAAACTATAATCTCGCCCTGGATACAAGCGACCTCCCTCGGGGGATGTATGTATACCGGTTTAGAATTGGCCAGGGCGCAGGGCAAACCGGGAAGCTCTTCAAACCCTGAGCGCGACTCATTACCCATCTCCAGACGGCAACGTTGACGGACACTCCTTCCCCCGGCTCTCCTCCGGGGTGGAACAATCGCCAATTTGTAATTGAGAACAGCCGTCTTTTCTAAGATAACTCTGTTACCGGAATGCAATAATGACCATCCATTTAAAAAATACAGGTCAGGACCGGTTTGCGCAGTATCTTTAGCGCAGCATATGGATCAATAGTCTCTTTTACAAAACCCAACACAACCTATGAAATGCATACTTGTTTTTGTTTTCTCCCTTGTACTGAGTATCACCCTTGCGCAGCAAAGGATCGGAATCTTCGACAACAACAAAGACATAGGCAATCCGAAGAATAAAGGAGCGGCCACGTATGACGCGGCCAGCCAAACGTACACCCTGAAAGGGTCCGGTTATAATATCTGGTTCGAGCGTGATGAATTCAATTATCTGTATAACAGCATCGGTGGGGATTTTATTATCACCGCCAATGTTGAGTTTATTGGCAACGGTACTGAGCCCCATCGCAAGATCGGGTTGATGGTGCGGGAGTCGGAAGACGAAAGCGCCGCCAGCATCAATGCTACCCTGCATGGCGATGGACTCACGGTATTGCAATGGCGTGAACTTCGCGGGGCTTACATGCGCGATCCCGAAGACCAGATCTTTACGCCCAAAAATAAGTACAACATTTTGCAACTGGAGCGCTCCGGAAATACGATCACTATGCGTGCCGCGCACCAGGGAGAGCCGATGCAGACGATCGGATCGCACACCATGACCAGTTTCAGGGACTCCGTGCTGGTTGGTCTGTTCATCTCTTCGCATAATGCTGATGTTGTAGAGCAGGCGCGGGCATGGAATGTGCGCATTGACCGGCCTGTCGCTGACAATTACAATCCCGGTCGTGAAGGCTGGTTGGGATGCCGTCTGGAAACAATGAATGTATTTGATGGGAAGAGGAAAGTAATCTATGAAAAGAATGGCCGTTTTGAAGCGCCAAACTGGATGCCCGACGGCAAAAACCTGCTGATAAATATGGACGGCTCGCTGTATACAATTCCTGTTGAAGGAGGCGAACTCACCAGGGTGAATACCGGATCCGCAAACCGGCTTAACAACGATCACGTGATATCGTTCAACGGCAAGCTCCTGGGCATTAGCAGCTCCCGCGAGGGGAAACCCGGTGGTGGCTCAACCGTTTATGTGCTCCCGCTCGGTGGCGGAGAACCGAAACTGATCACGGAGGAAACGCCGTCGTATCTGCACGGCTGGGCGCCAAACAATAGAGAAGTAGTCTACGTAGCAACCCGGGAAGGTAACCCGACATACGATATCTACAGGAAATCCATCGACGGGAAAAGCAATGAGGTCATGCTGACCAATACAGGGAACGGCGACCATGTGGACGGGTGCGAGTATTCCCCGGACGGCAAATACGTATACTACAACGGAAGCGAATCAGGTACCATGCAGCTATGGCGTATGAGGCCGGATGGTTCTGCAAAGGAACAGCTCACCTTTGACGAGTACAATAACTGGTTTCCGCACATTTCCCCCGACGGCAAGTGGATGATCTATATTTCGTTTCCACCGGAAATTCCGGTGAACAGCCATCCCTCATACAAGAGGGTAACGCTTAAACTGATGCCGACCGCCGGAGGAGCCCCGAAAGTAATTGCCTATTTGTATGGCGGCCAGGGAACTATAAATGTTCCGTCGTGGTCTCCTGACAGCCGGCACATTGCTTTCGTGAGTAATTCCGGTAAATAACCCATGCGAAAAAAAATAAACGCTTCACCGCCCTGTTGGGTATAGTGTGATGATTCCAATTGGCAATACGCGGGTCGGAACCAGGGGGCGCGACGCCCAATTGCTGCGATAGCAGAAGCCGACTGAGGCGAGGTTACCTACAACGTAGGTTCTAACGACTTGCAGTATTTTCGAACTGCTTTAAAACCATTTGGCCAAAGTTCATCCGAATACATGGCTTATGTCGGTTTTGAAGTTGATTTTTAGCTATTTTGTAACGCACAAAATTCAAAGAAAGGGATGGATGTTGCAGAATTCAGAGTGCTGGCCCTGTCGTTTCCCGGCACCGATGAAGCGCCTCATTTTGAGCGGGTTGCTTTCAAGGTCACGGG
>DATBVZ010000753.1:0-3806 GCA_036515095.1 Cyclobacteriaceae bacterium
GGTCAGCTTCTCCTGGTCAGGGCTCCGACTCTTTTAATAGTTGGTGAACTTGATCTTGAAGTCCTGGCGCTTAATCGTGAAGCGTTGGAAAGATTACCCGTAACAAAGAGATTGGAAGCGATAGAAGGAGCCACACACTTATTTGAAGAACTCGGAGCCCTCGAACAGGTGGCGCAATTGTCAATAGAGTGGTTTCTGAAGTATTTAGCGGGCAAGGATTCGCCACAAATGAAAAGCCAAACGGTTGAATGGCAATAACAAATTTTAGCAATTGATGGCTCCATTGACCATAGGCCTTGCCGGTGACGTGATGTTAGGCAGAACGTTGGACACCATTATTAGCCAACGGGGGTATGACTATCCATGGGGTGATATTCTACCCGTAATGAGGAATACAGATCTGAATATCGTCAATCTTGAGACTACTCTTACCCATAACAGCAAAAAAGTATACAAGACCTTCAATTTTAAAGCATCCCCTGACAAAGTTCAATCGTTGGTTTCTGCTAATATCGGCGTAGTAAATCTGGCCAATAACCATATTCTTGATTTTAAAATGGAAGGGTTATTAGAAACAATTCAAACACTTGATAAATCGGGCATAAACCACGTAGGAGCCGGAAAAAAAATTGAAGAAGCGCTAAAGGCCGTAGTGATAAGGAAGAAGGGCGTTCGAATTGGTGTGTTGGGTATGACAGACAATGAGCCGGGATGGATGGCCAATGGGGGCGCGGGGACAAACTATATTAACATAGCCGACAAAGAAGCGAGGATAAGGATTCTTCATTCCATAGAAAATCTCCGGAAAGAAGCGGATATGATTATCGTCTCAATTCATTGGGGACCAAACATGAAGGAAAGACCATCACCCGAATTTATAAGCTTTGCTCATGCGATGGCAGACCATGGCGCCAGCGTTATTCACGGGCACAGTGCACACATATTTCAGGGTGTGGAATGCTATAGCAACAGTTTGATACTCTACGATACGGGTGATTTTGTAGATGATTATGTAGTAGACCCTGACTTAAGAAATGATCTCTCTGCGTTTTTTATCTTAACTATTAGCAAGTCCGGTTTACTCAATGCAAGGTTTGTTCCGGTGCGCATATCTCAGTATCAGGTAAACCTGGCAAGAGAAAGTGACTATGTGTGGGTAATAAAACAAATGCAACAGTTATCGGCCGTTTTTAATACACGGATCGATGAAGACGAGGGATTTATTTCGACACCGCATGACCCGAACCATAGATAGAAAAACAACGGCGAGGCTCAACGCTTAGAAATGTTTCGCAGGCAATTCCAGAATCAACCCGAATGAAAATAAATCAATGAATAACTGAAGATCCTTTTCAGTTGGTTCTTTTATCGTCTGCATTCTCAAGATATTTTGCTATTTCTCATTTCAGAGAAGAGGTTGTGATTTTCCCAGGGCAATTGGGTATTGCTTTCTGAAATTTCTTTTTTCTGCATCATAGAACCCTTCAAGCTGATACGCCAATGTTTCATGTAAGGTTTTCAACGATGGTTTGATACAATTTTCCTGATTATTTGTTACTAAAGGTATTTATGCACAGTCAATGGTTATACCTGCTGTTTTCATTTGACTGATCTGTCCAGATGCGTGAATTTGGAGAGGATCCGGAGCTTTTAGAATAGCCAAAGTCATAAATAATAATGACAATTGTTATGATTTTGTGAAGCAGCCTTACTTTACTTTTGTATCGTATTAACCCCGTTATACTATGCGTCTTTTTGCCTTCCATAGCAGCCATGATTTTGGTGAGAAAGTTGCCCTGTCGCTAGGTGTGTCGCTTGATCCGCATGAAGAACGAAACTTCGAGGATGGTGAACATAAGATCCGGCCTTTGGTGAGCGTCCGAAATGAGGACGTCTATGTTATTCAGTCGCTTCATGCGGATGAACAGCAAAGCGTTAATGACAAGTTGTGTAAACTTCTGTTTTTTATTTCTACCCTGAAGGATGCAGGTGCAAACCGCGTAACGGCAATCACGCCTTACTTGTGTTACGCCCGAAAGGACCGCAGGACGAAGGCCCGTGATCCGGTAACTATCCGCTATGTGGCATCGCTGTTCGAGGCTATGACCGCCGACAGAATAGTTACCATTGACGTACATAATCTTCAGGCTTTCCAAAATGCTTTCCGCATTTCTTCCGAACACCTGGAAACGCAGAAGATATTTGCTGCCTATTTTAAGGGAATACTTACAGGGGATAAGAAAATCGTGGTGATGTCGCCAGACATTGGCGGTGTGAAACGCGCCAAGCAATTCCAGGAAAGGTTAGCCAGGGAAATGTCCACTGACGTTGACTTTGCCTTTATGGAAAAGCAGCGCAGTAAGGATATTGTGAGCGGAGAAACGGTGATAGGGGATGTGAATGGAAAAACAGTGGTTATTCTGGACGACCTGATCAGTAGCGGCACGACCATAGCCAGAGCTGCAGCCGCCTGCGGCAGGATGGGCGCAGACCAGGTATTCGGTGTTGCCACTCACGGAATGTTTTCTGGTAAGGCTGACAACGCCTTGCGGGAAACAGCTTTGCATCGTATAGTTGTGACGAATACAATTCCTCCGTACAGGCTAAAGGAAATACTGTCAAAGGAAAAGGTAGTGATATTGGATGTTGCTCCGTTGTTTGCTGAAGTTATCAAGAGATTGCATAGCGGAGGTTCAATCGTTGCTTTAATGGAAATGGAATAAGATTTGATGATTGGCAAGGCCACGATATCACAACCGGGATCAACTGTTACCCTGGAGACAAAGGTTACATTTCTCAATCGTCCCGAAACCTATCCGGAAACATTGAGTGTCAAAGCGTTAGAAACACACATGTCATGGGTTTTCCTCACCGATCATTATGTTTACAAACTGAAAAAACCTGTACGTTACGATTTCCTTAACTTTAAGACACTTGAGGCCCGTCACAAATTCTGTACAGAGGAGGTGCGCATAAATCAGCGGCTTGCAGGGGATACATACCTGGGTATTGTGCCGCTTACTATGGAAAAGTCGGGATTTTTGAAATTGGATGGAAGGGGAAAGGTTATCGACTGGTTGGTAAAGATGAAGCGCCTTCCCCAGGAATTTATGCTTGATACGGTCATCGCCGCGGGCGATATAAAGAATGAGTGGGTGCAGCAGACTGCTGAATTTCTGACGGATTTCTATCTTGCATCCTGTCCTGTGGAATGTAATCCCGGGGAATTCAGACAAAAGTTGGTAAAAGATGTCGAACTGAACTGCAGAGAACTTCTCCGTAATGAATTTGGGCTATCACACGTATTGATCGTTGGTATTATGACCGATCTCCTTTATTTCGTAGTCAAGCATGCTGATCTTTTTGACACGCGTATAACGGAAGGAAGAATCCTTGACGCGCACGGTGATCTGAGACCCGAACATATCTGCCTGGCGCCCAAACCCATTATTATTGACTGTTTGGAATTCGATCCCGATTTGCGGATAATGGATGTTGCTGAGGAATTATCTTTTCTGGCATTGGAGTGTGAAATGGTTGGAGCACCCGCCACCGGACAATTGTTCCTCACTATTTACCGGTGGAAGAGCCTGGATAAAATTCCTGATACGATGATCTCTTTTTACAAGGCCAAACGAGCATTTCTGAGGGCCAGGCTTTGCATTCACCATTTACTGGAAAAAAATTATCGAATTGATCGGAAAAAATGGAGAGGTCGCTGCGAAGCTTATCTTTCTGCTGCTAAGACCTATTGCGGGCAGCTTCCCGAAAAGTGCTGAAATCCGGTTTTTCCGAATCGGAGATGG
>DATBVZ010000754.1:0-10723 GCA_036515095.1 Cyclobacteriaceae bacterium
AATCAGCTGAAGTAACCCCGAACCAGCTGAAATAATATTGAGGGCATCCGCATCCAGTACCATTGATCCTCTGTGCGATTCCAGGAGAAGTCGTACGCTTCTGATGGTTTCGGGTGAAGTACCCAGTCCCGGGCCTATCCCCACCACGTCGGCCGTTGAGGTATCGGGAACCCCAGCAACAGCATGAACACCCTCATCGACGCTCACCATAGCTTCCGGTACCACGGTCTGCAGGATATCGTAACCGCATGCCGGTATGTGTACCGTCAGCAGCCCCAGGCCTGAACGCAAGGCCGCCCTGGCGGCCAGCACAGCAGCTCCCATTTTTCCGTAGCTACCGGAAACAAGTACGGCCCGGCCGTAATTGCCCTTATGACCAAATCGTGAACGTGTTTTCCTTATCCGACGGATATCCCTGCGCTGAAGCTGGTAAAAGGAGGTGCGGATATCGCCGATAAATTCCTTGCTCAAACCAATATCCAATACCGTCCACTCCCCTACAAAAGGATGATTTTCCGGCAAATAGAAGGCCAGCTTAGGTACCTGGAAAGTTGCGGTATAGTCGGCCTTCACCACGGCGCCCCTGGAGTGCACATCAGCCATGAGCCCGGATGGAACATCTATGGCCACGCGGATGGCATCCGCCTTGTTGAGTCTTTTTATTACCTGTTCGTAAACTCCCTGAACAGGACGCGACAATCCGGAACCAAAAATTCCGTCAATAAGGACATCACAATTGTCAAAATCCAAATGCTCTTCCGGCGAAGTGATCTCAGTGACTTCACCCATCGACACCAACTTTTCGAGATTGACAGTAAAATCACGGGACGCGTCCTTTCCGCCGCGTACAACCCATACCTTCACCGGATATCCCCACTCCTTTAATATTCTGGCAATCCCCAGTCCGTCGCCTCCATTATTCCCCGTCCCGCAAACAACACCGGTTTTCATGGTGCCGTCGAATTGCGCGGTAAACCACAGAACGAAGGCGTGACATGCACGCTCCATCAAATCTATCGATGCAACGGGTTCATGCCTGATTGTAAATGCGTCCCATGCCTTTATCTGTTCCGTTGCCAGGAGCTTCACCATAGCGAAGGGATTCTCATGCAATGGCACTGCGCAGGCGGGCAATCCACAAAATGCAAACCGAAATCATGCACAGACAATTGTCGCCCTCTTACGTGATCCATAAATAAAGATAATCCAAAAAATCCGACAGTCGCCTGCAATTCGCTTCATCAGGCAACAGACGGGCAATACCGGCTCCACCTATTCGCCTTTCTGCAGCCAACTGACCCGCTGCTCGGCCTGATGTGATTTCCCAATGATACCTGCGTACAAGTCCGGCCGTCTTGCCTGAAGATAGCGAAAGCCGCCCGCCAACGTAAGTTTTTCTTTTGTAACCAGCGCAGTACAAATATCGTCGCCTAATTTTCTGCACTCTCCCAATACATCGCCGTATGGATCAATGATCATGGAGCAGCCGTTCTTAAGTTGATCAGCGTCCATGCCGATCGGATTGGAAAACACGGCATAGATCCCGTTGTCGTAGGCTCTTGCCGGCAGCCATTTCATCAGCCAGGCACGTCCTTTCAGTCCGTCGAATTCCATGCGCAACGAGGTCGGGTCTGCCTCGCGATTTTTCCAAAGGGACGGATCAACGAAACCGGCACCCGGCCTTGTGGAAGGCGTGCACATGGTTACGTGTGGCATGAAGATGATACGCGCGCCCAGCAGCACCGTCGCCCGCACGTTTTCGATGATGTTGTTATCGTAGCATATCAATATCCCGCACTTCCAGCCGCAGAGGTCAAAGACACAGTATTGCCCTCCGGGCCAAAGATTAGGGTTGATGAACGGATGTAACTTACGGAAGCGGGTGACGAATCCGGTTTTGTCCACGCACACGTAGGTGTTGTAGAGCTTATTGTCCTGGTCCTTCTCGAAGAGCCCGGCAAGAATTGCGATATTGTGCCGACGGGATATCGAAATGAGCTTTTGAATACTCGGTCCGGCGGGAACCTCTTCCGCAAGCGTGAGCATTTCTTCCTTGGCAAGTTGCCGCGCCACGGTATACCCGGATATGCAGCATTCATGAAAGGCGATTGCTGACGAACCTTCCCCTGCCGCCTTCGCGGAAAGCGCCTCGATTACGGAAAGGTTATAATCCTTGTCACCACTTTTGTGCTCAAACTGAGCAGTTGATAGTTTAATGTCTTCCACTTGGGATTGTTTGATTTTTTAAAGAAGGATCTGTTCGATTTCCGCCCAGGTTGACACTCTGCGATGGCGTGTACCGGCATGGCCGTGATTGTGAGGCTGGCTGAAAAGGAATGTATCGCCTTTGAACCGGTCCAGGTTCTTCAGGTGATCATCAATCATGACGTCAGCATCGATAATGTCCTTTGTGCCACAAAAGACAACCTGCTGCCACCCAATAAACGGAAAATGTTCATTCAACCATTCTTGTTTCTCACTAAGGCTTTGGGGGAACTCCATCGCAGCAGACACAACGAATATCCGGTATGTGCGATTGAGCCTTTGGAGGACTTCCCGGCTATTCAGGATGACGGGTGCCGTCCGGAAAAATCCTTTGCTGTTCACGTGCACCCTCCCCTTAGGGAAAGCGTCAAATTCAGGCCGTCCGTCCAGGTCGCGGATTACAAGACGCTCACCGAAATCGCGTTCGTGATAGGCAATGAACTGGCTGTACACATCAGCCAGCACGCCGTCCATGTCTACCGCTATTCTTTTTGCTTCAGAAAATTCTGATTCACCCATCCCGTAACCGATCGATTGCTGTTATTGAGACGCTGTCCGGGGCACTTGGGAGAATATCTTTTGCCGGATCGTCACCGATCTCCCCTACCGTCCCCGAATCCATTAAATGCTATTCACTAATCAATCTGTGCGCTCAAAGCCCAATTTATGTTTTTTGGCAAAGTTTTTCAGGCATGCCGCTTAGTCGAGGAAACCGGGTCAAGGGATTATTCCGTAAGACTCTTCAGGTAAGCGATACTCTGGGGCACCTGCTCCATGACCTTGCTGCTTTCGTCTTCGATGAAATAATGCCTAATGCCAACTTTTTTAGCTTGCTTAAGGATGGCCGGAATGTCAATTTCTCCGGTGCCAAGCGGCACATCATTCTCCGGCGAGGTGAGCCCTGTCAGGTCTTTTTTCACGCCCTTGCGGAGGTCTTTCAGATGCATAAGTTTCCAACGGTCGCCGTACTTCTTCAGTAGCTTTACCGGATCACCTCCCCCGAACTGGGTCCAGAGCACATCCATCTCAAACGACACATAGTCAGGATCGGAATTTTGAATGAGGTAGTCCAACAGCGTGCCGTTTTCATGGGGCCAGAACTCATAACCGTGAACGTGGTAGCAAAACGTCAGGCCGTTCTCTTTTAATACTTTTCCGGCCCTATTGAAATCCTCTACGGCTTTTTTGGCATTTTTAAGGTTAAAGCTGCCATTCCTATGCGGTATCCATGCGCACATGACATATTGCGCACCCAGGATCTTCGCGCGGTCGGCCACTGCCTGAGGGTCTTTGACCAGTTGCTCATAGCCGGTTCCTGTAGCCGGTATGCGTATGCCCCGCTCATCGCATAACCGCTTGAATTCTTCCGGGTCCCTGCCTCCGCCTTCAATTTCAGTGAAGCCCAGCATTTTGATGGTATCCAGCGTTGCCCCGACACCTTGAGGAAAACTCTTTCGGAAGGTGAAGGCCTGGACACCGAAGGCGGCCGTATAAAGCGGCTTCTTCTTTCTCTGGGCTACTGAAAGTTCCGCGTTAAAGAGCAACGCAGCCAGTAGTATAGCGGGCAGGATATACTTTGTCATTATCCGGGATTTAATATGCTGTCAGTCGCACCTGCTGTTTTCAACCTACCGCTGTCACAGGTTTCTCTTATTTAATTCCTCCACAGCACGGTTCGCTGCGCGGGCGGTAATGGCCATAAATGTCAATGTCGGATTCTGACTGCTTGTTGAAGTCATGCATGCGCCGTCCGTTACAAACACGTTCTTACAATGGTGCATCTGATTCCATGCATTCAACAGGGATGTCTTCGGATCACGGCCCATACGAACACCTCCCATCTCGTGGATATCCGAGCCCGGTGGCGACTTCGTATCATTGGCGGTGATGTTGACAAATCCGGCCTTCTCGAACATCTCTTTGGATTGATCTACATAATCCTGAACCATCTTATCGTCGTTGTCGGTCCATTCGCACGAAATGATCAGTTGCGGAATGCCGTATTTGTCTTTCAACTCCTTATGCAGGCGCACATGGTTCTTCTCAATTGGAACGACCTCACCCATCATCCAACTGCTGATATGCCAATTCCCCAACTTCGGATAGAGGATGTTCTCCCGCAGCTGGTCGCCGATCATGTCGGTATCGGCAGATGTTCCGCGTCCGCCGCCGATACCAATCGCATAGCCGCGAAGAAAGTCCGTTTCCTGCTTGCGAACATTCCTGAAACGGGGAATATAGCTATGACTTGGGTTTCTACCGTCGGTCCGCTTGTCTTTGAACCCTTCGTAGCTCGCATTCGCCTTTCCACGGTAATTGTGCCACGACATAAATTTCCCCAACAATCCACTATCATTTCCTAATCCGTTAGGGAAACGGTCTGATGTAGAATTCAGCAGGATGGCATTGCTGTTTATCGTAGAGGCGTTAACAAAGATTATCTTTGCGTAGTACTCCATCATTTCCATGGTTGTGCCATCAATGATGCGCACGCCGGTTGCTTTTCCCTTCTTCTCGTCGTAAATAATGGAATGGACCACCGAATAGGGGCGGATCGTCAGGTTATTTGTCTTCAAAGCCCAGGGTATTGTCGAGGCATTGCTGCTGAAATACGCGCCGTAAACACAGCCCCGGTTGCACATAGCCTGATTCTGGCATTTTGCTCTCCCCTGGGCGGTGTGTATCGGTTGCGGGTCTGTGATATGAGCACAGCGCGCCTGTATGAGGTAGCGGTCTTCATAATTTTTCTGAAGACTTTCCTTGAAGTAGTGCTCAATGCAGCTCATTTCAAACCCGGGCATACACTCGCTGTCGGGTAACTCTGCAAGACCATCCTTATTTCCGGCGATGCCCGCGAATTTCTCGACATGCGCGTACCACGGTTCAAGGTCACTATAGCGTACCGGCCAATCGACAGCAAATCCGTCTCGCGCAGGTCCTTCAAAGTCAAAATCACTCCATCGTTGTGTCTGTCTTGCCCACAACAGGGACTTGCCTCCGACATGATATCCGCGAAACCAGCGGAACGGCTTTTCCTGTATATAAGGTTGCTCATCGTCCTTAAGAGTCCAATGCAATGTTTGTTCGCGCAGAAACCGGGCGGACTGGTACCCGACCCGTTTCTCCAAAGGCACGGTACCCCTGAATTCGAATTGCCATGTCGCCCTGGAAGCCGTGGGATAATCTTTTATGTGCTTTACATCGCGGCCTCTCTCAAGGACCAACGTTTTCAGTCCCTTATCGCAGAGTTCCTTAGCGGCCCAACCGCCGGATGCGCCGGAGCCGATGACGATCGCATCATACGATCGTTTCTTTACAGAATCAATTGCCAGGTTTGACATCGCATTACGTTTTTATATCCACACAACCCTCATAGTGTCCCGGGGCGACCTTGTAATTGTGGTAGTTTACCATTACCTCTTTTGAAGTGCTGAATCCCCGGATGGTTTCTGACTTAACCAACTCAAAAAAATCGTGTTCCGCCTTGTCTTCCGAATTCGCAAACTTCAATAATAATTCCTGGCGATGGGCCTGATCGCATTCGGCAAACGCTCTGGCGAAGCTCTTGCCTGCCGAGGCGTCCAGCACTGCCAATTGCTTTTTTATGTTATCCTGGACATCCTTTTCGTAGCATTGATCAAAGAGTTTCTGCAAAAACTTGTCGACTCCTACAGACAATGCACCAATATCGTTACCCTGCGGAATAATCGTATCCGCAACCGCCGAAAGGATCTCCTGATCGGCCATAGAAAATGAGGACGGATGTGAAGCCAATGTTTCCGCACTCCAGGCCTGTGCCCATGAAGGCAGGGCTATCAACCCGGCGGAAGCGGCCATAAGCGTTCGTATTGTATCCCTGCGGTTCATAGCCTTTACGGTGAAATTAGTTGAACATACTTACCCGGAAAAACCAAGATACGCAAATCGATTTGGTAAGGCGACCCATTTTATGATGAGTGGGCAAGATTCCTCAGCGCAAGGAATGGTTAGCGGCACAACGCCGGCATAAATTACCCGGCGCATTCATTTTGTACGCCCGGGCAACGCAAAAGCGATGATTTGGCCGGATGGATCGCTGCGGTCTCCCGTTACGGCAATCACCAGGTATTGCTTTCCGTCGCACCAATAGGTTGAAGGCGTTGCGTACCCGGCGCCAGGCAGCGAAGCCTCCCATAAGACCTCCCCCGAATTTTTGTCAAAGGCCCTGAACGCATTATCCCTTGTCGCGGCAATGAATACAAGTCCTCCCGCGGTGACTATCGGTCCGCCCCAATTTTCCGTGCCGGTCGGGGGCGAGCCTTCGCTTTGCCGATCGGGGTAATTCCCCAGTGGCACGCGCCAGGCGTATTCACCCGTATTGAGATCAATGGCACTGAGTGTTCCCCAGGGCGGCTTGATTGCCGGCTGACGTCCCGGGCCGCTGAAATGACCGTAAGCGGTGAGGTTCAGGTAGTGGGAGGCCGTATCTTTATCTTCTTCAATTTCTT
Organism: Cyclobacteriaceae bacterium; assembly: GCA_036515095.1. Classification (GTDB taxonomy): domain Bacteria; phylum Bacteroidota; class Bacteroidia; order Cytophagales; family Cyclobacteriaceae; genus ZC4RG29. Next base: position 6,753 of record DATBVZ010000754.1, read on the forward strand.
CATCATAGGGGGTTTGTGGATTATTCAATCCAAACAAGTACGCGATGATCGCTTCCTCATTTCCTTTGAGCACGCTGCCAAAGGCCGGCATCCTCCCGGCTCCCGATTCAATTTTTTTTAACACATCGTCTTTGGACATTCTGTTTTCCAGGTTCAGCAATGCCGGATTGATAGGTTCCTGTCCGGTACGGTCGGCCTCATGGCAGGTGGCACAATAGCGGGTGTAAAATATCCTTCCCTGCTCATGTAGTGTTTGGTTCTTGCTTCTTGTCGCCTTCCTCACCCGCTTTACTGTTGCGATTTCCGGCGATTCATTAGCATTCACGTAGAGGATCCCGGTTGCCGGATCGTAAGCGGCCCCACCCCATTCGGAGCCTCCCCGGGTTCCCGGAAGCATCAGTGTCCCCGCCGAATCAGGGGGTGTAAATAAGCCTTCATACCTCAGTTTTCGAAATGCATGAAGCACGGAGTCGCGAATGTCCGGTGAACTATCAATGATGTCATCCTCCGTCATGCGTTGACGCGCGTAGGGCGCCGGTTTAACCGGAAAAGGTTGCGTTGGCCATGCCTCCTCACCCGCGACATAGGACGGTGGCACCTCGCGTTCCTCAATGGGAAAGAGCGGTTCGCCGTTTTCGCGGTTGAACACATAGAGGAACCCGACCTTTGAAGTCAGTGCTACCGCATCAATTTTCTTTCCATTCCGCTCGACGGTAACGAGATTGGGTGGTGCCGGAAGATCATAATCCCACAAGTCATGGTGTACCGTCTGAAAATGCCAGATCCGTTTGCCCTTCGCTGCATCCAGTGCCACAATACTGTTGCCAAACAGGTTCTGGCCCTTGCGGTTCGCTCCATAAAAATCATAGGTAGGGGAACCAAGCGGCACGAATACAATCCCGCGTTCTTCGTCAAGGCTCATGCCTCCCCAATTGTTTGCTCCTCCGGTATATTTCCACGCGTCCACCGGCCAGGTTTCATATCCCGGCTCTCCGGGCCAGGGTATGGTGTGGAATATCCATTCCATCGCCCCGGTCCGTATGTTGTAAGCCCTGATGTGTCCAGGAGCTGCATCGTACAGCTCCGAAACTTCACCGCCCAGGATAAGCAGGTCGCGGTATACAATGCCCGGCGACGTTGGTATCACCCAAACGGCATCCGGGTCTACGCCTAGTCCTTCATTCAGGTTGACTTTTCCATCCTCACCAAATTCTTTTATTACTTCACCGGAGCGGGCATCAACAGCATAAAGAAAATGATCGGCGGTAAGGAGAATTCTCTTGTCCGGCCCGTCCTCCCAATAGGCTACACCCCTGCTCATACCCCCGCCCCTTTCTCCTTGGAAAGGATCGAACGACCATATCTTCTCACCCGTCCGCGCATCAATGGCATACAGCCAGTGTCTGGCCGAGGTGGCAAACAATACGGTATCAATTATGATTGGATTGCATTCATACTTTCCAAACCGGAGGCCTTCCGGAGTGTCGCCCGGGCCGAAAGTCCATGCAATCTCCAGTTGATTAACATTCTCCTGGTTGATCTGGCTGAGTGAAGAATAGCTGGTACTCCCTGCATCGCCCTTATAAGTCCTCCACGTACTGCGGTCTATTTGCGTTTCATTGCAGGATGCGAGGATCACCCCGGCCAACAGCAAGGACGCCGCAGACCCTCTTCCTACAGACCATCTAAGAAACCAACTCATTGTTGTCATAATGCAGCAAGCCACCTACCCGCATGCAAATAACCGGCACCCGTTGGAACATTGCAATACCACTGATCAACTGTGTATCATGTGCAATTTGAAGCGGACGAATAAAAGCCGTTGAAGGAATAAGAATTAAATGATGGCGGTCATTTTCCGGTGGAATAGTAGGTATACACGGACCGCGCTATTTTGGCTACGACTGCCTCTAATTCTTTTTCTTCATCCGGCGACTTTGTAATAAAGACCGTAATCGCAACTGCACTTCCATCCGGAAGGATAAGTATCCCGGCATCGTTCAATGCGCTTAGGACATTTTCATCGTCCCTGCCTCCGGTACCCGTCTTATGCGCCACGGTGGTCGCTTCCGGCAAAAGGCCCCTGAGCCGGTGACGACCGGTCGTTGTCTCAACCATGAATTTCCAGAGCAGATCGTGGCTATTTTGCGAAAGCACCTCCCTGGAAAAATATACATCCAGCAATTGGGTCATCGCCACGGGTGTGCACCAATTCTGAAACTGGACCAGCCGGTCCTCATGCATCCGGCGCTCCGTCGATGCAATTGAAATGTCAGCAATGCCCAGACCGCGAATGTATTCACCCGCTTTACCGGGTCCTCCCACCAGCCCGAACAGGATATCGCAGCCAATATTGTCACTCTGGGATACGGTCAGGTTAAGAATCTCAAGAAGCCCGACATCGGTATTCGCTTCAGGATATTTGCTGGCCAGGGGACTCCACGTATCCGGAAAGTAGTCATCTTCGGTAATGTGAATTCTTTGCTCAGGGGCAAGCCTTCCCTCATCGATATCATGCAGAACGGCGAGCGCAAGCGGAAATTTATAAACGCTCTGCATCGGGAACCGGGTACTACCATTTATGCTAATCGTATCCCTGCTTCCGATATGAATGATTCCCACACCTACCATACCTTCAACAGTACCCGCGATTTGAACGAGTTCCTTCCGGAGTAATTCTTTTTGTGCCAATGCCGGTGTGTGCCACAATCCCATCAGGGCAGCAGCAAGGGCCAGGGCCTTTTGTGCAATTCGCTCCGGGAACATGGCAGTCATCGAGGGATAGGCACCGTTGTCACTGTTCCTCCTTTAGCGAAGACAGGAATTCAATCATATCACGGAGCTCGCGCTTTGTCATAAGGGTCCCCATCGGAGGCATACTGGAGGGTAGATTTTCGCGCTTTACTATGCGCGCTATCGGAACAACCATAGGTTCTGCATCGGAAGTCTTGAGTATTAGTTGATCTTTTCGTTCTTCCATGAGCGTACCTGATACGGTCTGGCCATCGGTCAGCGTAAGCGTAACCGTTCCATATCCGGGCGAGATCCTTGTACCGGGTTCAACGAGCGCTTCCAGCAGTTGCTCGCGACTGAGTTTGGCACCAATGGTTGTAAGTGGTGGACCCACTTCTGCGCCCCGGTCGCCTACGGTATGGCACCGGGCGCATTGCGCGGTTTCGTTACGCATGAAAAATATTCGCCCGCGCCTTGCATTTCCGCCAAACAATGTTTCCCGGAATGCCTCGACGCCGGTAGTGCCCGTTGATCGCAACGGGGCCGCTTTCGCGATAAGGTTATCGGAACGGGTGGAATCCACAGCTTCCAGCAGGTCCAATGTCAGACCGGGAGAAAGTCCTTTTCCTATGGCACGGTCCACAAGTCCTTCAAGAACATCTCCGCTTTTTTTCAGGTCCATGGCACCCAATACGCGGAGCAGCTCTTGTTGCTCCTGCAGTGTACCCCGCCGGAAGATCGGATCCACGATTCCCGGAAGGCTTTCCTTTGAGACATCCACTTCATTCAACAGGCTCAGGGCCGTAGTTCGTACAGCCTCGTCGCTGTCTTCCATGCCTCGTTTTATTACGGACTCAAGCCCTTCGTACTTTAGACCATAGAGCGACTGGACCATCGCGGCGCGTACCTCCGGTGATTTGTGACGCTGCAAAATGGTAACGAGCTGTTCGTTGTAGTCCCGGATTCCGAGTTCCCGGACCAATTCTGATGCCGCTATTACCACGCTGGCATCGGTGCTTTGCAACAGTGATCCGACATGTGGACCCACCTTTGCTATTACCGGTCCGGCATCACGTTCGACTTTGCCCCGGTACCTTCCATCCACCCGGTCTGTTACGGAAGGACTTGGCCATGATCCCAGTGTCGCCAGCGCCTCCGCACGCAATTCGCCTGGTGCATCTGCACGTTGAGCAAAGGCACTCAATGTTTCCAGCTCCGTATTGCCGCCAACGCGAAGA
>DATBVZ010000755.1:0-4288 GCA_036515095.1 Cyclobacteriaceae bacterium
GGGCAGGAAAAAATTGATTACAAGGAGCAGTATATGCGTCTTGTCGCCAAGGATGTACCTGCGTTCAAAGAAGAGCCCTTCCTGACTACCCACAAGGACTATGTTTCGAAAATAAACTTTGAACTGGCGTATATCAAGTTCCCCGATGAACCGATAGAACCGGTCTTGGGATCGTGGGACGATATCAGCAGGAAGCTGTGGGAATTTAGTGATTTTGGCGGCGAGATAAAGGGAAATCCATTCCTGAACAAGATTGTTGAAACGGTAACGTCGGGGGCCGGAACACCGGAGGCCAGGATATCGGCAATTCATGATTATGTAAAAACAAATGTATCGTGGAACGGACAGAACCGGATGCTATCCCGTGGATCGCTCAGGACCGTACTGGACGAGGGAAAGGGCTCAAGCGCCGACATAAATCTTCTGCTTGCTTCCATGCTGGCCAAGGCCGGCCTTATGGTATTGCCCGTTCTCGTAAGCACACGCGATCATGGTTTTGTCAGGGAGTCGATTCCAATTCTCGGCCAGTTCAACTATATTGTATGTCTGGTTAAGCTAGATGGCAAGCAAATCCTGCTGGACGCTACGGATAAATTGTTACCTACCGGAGTATTGCCAAAGAAATGCCTCAACGGACAGGGTATGGTAGTAGACGGCAAGCAAAGCGCCTGGGTCGATCTCGAGCCAGTGATCAGATCAAGATCGGTTGCTGAAACGGTGTTGCAGCTAGTGGATGAAGGAGAAGTAACCTGTACGCTTAAACGCAGCCTGGAAGGCTACCCGGCATTCAGCACCCGCGAATCCTACCTTACGCAAGGCGAGGAGGAATACGTCAGGCAGTTCCTCGCCGGAAAACCATGGACCGTGAATGGGAAACACTTTGAAAACGCCGAAAATATCACCGAGCCATTCAGGGAAACGTATGAGATCTCGGCCGAAGATCAGGTGACCAAAGGCGGGGATGTGTTGTACATTAACCCTATCCTGATCCAACGCGAATTTGAGAACCCGTTCAAACTGGAACAGCGGGAATACCCGGTGGATTTTGGAAACCCGTTTGAAAAGGTTCTCACCTTCAGGCTCGAAGTACCCCCGGCTTACCAGGTCGATGAATTACCTGAATCCAAAATACTTATGCTGCCGGAGAATTCGGCCCGGTACATTTTCAGCGTCTCACAGAATGGCAACCTGGTAACCGTTACCAGTTTTCTGTCGATCAACAAGTCCATCTTTACGCAATTGGAGTACCCGAATCTCCGGGAATTCTATAACCAGGTAGTAGCCAAGCAGGCCGAACAGATCATCCTGAAGAAAAAACTGTAGGTGCAATGAGAGGCATAGTTATCGTAGCCCTTCTTCTGCTGCCCTGCCTTTCGCATGGACAGGACACCGGGTATCCTGTCAGCGCTATTCCCGGGGAACTCATGGAAGATGTCAATGTTGTCGTCAGGGAAGATGCCATGATCTTCCGTATCGATGCAAGCAACCAGGCTACCCTCACGGTTCGATTTGCGGCTACGATACTGAACAGCAAGGCAAATAGCTACGCGAAAAAAGCCGTGGACTACAGTAAGCTGAAAAGGATAAGTTACCTCAACGGAGCGGTGTATGACAACAAGGGGAAGCAGACAAGAAAATTAAAAAACAATGAAATAAAGGACCAGAGCATATACGACAGCGAGACACTCTACCGGGATGACAGGATCAGGATCGCTGACCTGTCACAAACATCCTACCCGTATACAGTCGAATTCGAATATCAGGTGATCTACAAGTACCTGTACGAGATTCCGGATTCCTGGTTCATTGCGGATGAACATGTTTCGGCGCAACATGCGTCCTACCAGTTGATCTATCCACCGGCACTGCGCCCGAGGTATCGCCTGATGAACCTTGACCAGGAGCCGAGGAAAGAAACATTGAAGGACGGCTTTGAATCGTTGACGTGGTCTTTTAAAAATCTGAAACCTATTGTGGTCGAACCTGAGGGGCCTGACCATCGCGAACTATTTCCGGGCATCATGGCAGCTCCAACCTTCTTCGAATACGAGGGGTATAGCGGGAACATGTCGACCTGGAAAGAGTATGGGTTGTGGTTCGCTGCACTCAACAAGGATCGTGGCCATCTTCCCCCCGCGGCCAAAGCTAAGGTCGCAGAAATTATTGCGGGCCTTAAAACGGATGAAGAAAAAGCGCGGGCGTTGTACCATTACCTGCAGAACAGGACGCGTTATGTCAACATTTCGTTGGGTATTGGGGGGCTTCAGCCGTTCCCCGCGGAAGTTGTCGACCAAAACGGCTACGGCGATTGCAAGGCGCTGTCAAACTATATGGTGGCCCTTCTGAAAGAGGCAGGGATAAATGCATACTATGCTACGATTATGGCGGGCGGGGATGCACGAGACGTAATTGAAGATTTTCCCAGTCACCAGGCCAATCACGTGATTGTTTCCATTCCCGGCGAACAGGATACCCTTTGGCTGGAATGTACCAGTCAGACAAATCCTTTTGGCTATATGGGCAGTTTTACGGGAGACCGGAAAGCTCTGCTCATTACCGAGAACGGCGGAAAGCTGGTCAACACAGCGATGTACCCTGACACGTTGAACCGTCAGATACGGAGCGCCCACGTGTACCTGGATGCTGCAGGAAATGCAAAGGGATCGGTGCGGACGGTTTACTCGGGACTTCAATACGAAAACGGCGGATTGAATCACGTACTAAATGATCAATACGATTCACAAAAAAAATGGGCCCTGGGGAACACAGCCATCCCAAGCTTTAACCTTGATCAGTTCAGCTTTAACAACAGCAAGACAAAGCATCCGGTTGCGATCGTCAAACTCGACCTGACATTGAACAGGCTGGCTTCCGTGAGTGGCAAACGTTTGTTCCTGACGCCCAACCTGATGAACAGGTCTGCGTATCTGCCGGATAAGTCGGCCGGGCGCAAGACGGACGTCGTGCTGGATAATGGATATGTTACTGTTGACTCAATAATCTATCATGTACCGGAAAACCTGTACCCGGAGTTTGTTCCTCAACCTGTCAAGATCACTTCCTCATTCGGAGTGTACGAGGCATCCTTTGTTCTTGACGAAGGCAGCCTGCTGTATGTTCGCCGGCTGACCATGCGGCAGGGCCGCTACCCTGCCCGGCAATACAACGAATATGCCGATTTCCGAATGGCAGTTAGCAAGGCCGACAATATGAAACTGGTCTTTTTGAATAAGACATAGTTGCCGGCAGTTACCGAAGCGGCGCATTGGTTTCCTTTGCCATGACATTGTAGACAACCCGGTCCGCAACACGGGGGAATAGTTTATTGAGCCACACTGCCAATTTACCTTGTGCGGTGAGCACCAATACCTGTTTTCGCTTTACCGTTGCCGTATAAATATGCCGGGCACACTCTTCCGGCGACATCATTTTTTTCTCATTCCTCGGGGATTCGTTCTGTGTGCTGCCGTCTTTTGTCAGCGCTCGAATCCTGATGTTGCTGGCTGTGAATCCGGGACATGCGGTCATCACGTGAACGCCGGATTTCAGGAGTTCAGACCGCAGCACTTCCAGGAATCCGTTCAGCGCGAATTTGGATGCCGAGTACCCGGTTCGCCCCGGAAGCCCGCGGAAGCCGGCAACGGAACTGATTCCAATCACTGAACCACGGTGCTTGATAATTTCCGGCAGGCAATGACGTGTGGCATACAGTGCACCAAAGAAATTGATTTCCATCACCCGCCTCACTACTTCAAGGTCGACCTCCTCAAACAGGGCCCGCATGGAAATGCCAGCGTTATTGATCAGAATATCGATTCGGCCATAATGCCGGATGGCCTCTTCCGCCATTCTCTTGTTGTCTTCCTCACGCGATACGTCAGCCTGGAAGGCATGTACGGTAACACCTTTCTTCGTAAGCTCATCAGCAGCTTCATTCAGGGTTTTGATATCACGTCCCGTAATGAGTATCAGGCTTCCCTCCGTGCCGAATACCTCCGCCAGGGCCTTTCCTATTCCCGACGATCCGCCTGTAATGACCACTACTTTGTTTTTCATGAAACAGCCCTTGATTTCTCAAAAATAGCAATACCCTTCCAACTTGATATAAAAGACATGAATAGACTTGTCATTTGCGCTGAAAGGCAGACGTACTTGCCAGCAATCAATTTTAACAATCGTTGAAATACGGCTGGTCAAGACTGCTGACCCGCCTACACTAGTCAAGCATGAGCTCTATATCTTCACGGGTAAGTTGCTTCATGAAGCTCTCCTCCGTGGTGATAAGGTC
>DATBVZ010000756.1:0-8763 GCA_036515095.1 Cyclobacteriaceae bacterium
GCATGTAGGTGGTGCCCTGCATGCCGCTAAATCCGGACAACGGATCAGTATTATCCGCGAACGAGCCTCCGGCTCCGCTTACGGTGCTCCAGCTCCCCGTCCCTGTTACGGGCGCGTTGCCTGCCAGAGTCACTGTGGTGCCGCACGTTTGCTGATCCGGTCCCGCATCCGCTACAGTGGGCGGAACATCAAATACAACGACTACATCATCCGAACTGGCGGTGCACGTACCTCCGTTGCTGATGGTCCAGAGCAACTGATATGCCGTACCGGCGACCCCGGTAAACGATGAAGCAGGATCCGTGTCATCTGCAAATGATCCACCCGCGCCGCTGATCACGGTCCATTGGCCCGTACCGACCACAGGTATATTGGCCGCAAGGGTGGCGGCGGTGCCGCATACATTCTGATCCGGCCCCGCGTCTGCTATTGTCGGAGTATTGTTGTCAAAGGTGATATCGACAAGGTCGGTTGATGGGACGCACGATCCGTTTGAAATCGTCCATTGCAATGTGTAGGTGGTTCCTCCGGTTCCCTGAAGGACTGAATTGGGATCATTGGGATCCGCGAGGACTCCACCGGTGCCGGTTATTATTGCCCAGACTCCGGTGCCCACGAGTGGCGTATTTCCGCCCAGATTGACAGGACCGCAAGCCGTAAGGCTTGAACCCGCATCGGCAACCGTCGGCATTTCATCCAGTGTGATCTCAACATCATCGGTGGTTGTACCGCACGACGAGGTGATCGTCCATCGAAGGGTGTAGGTTTCACCGGCAACTCCGTTGAACAGGGTCGCCGGATCTGAATCGTCAACGAATGAGCCCCCTGCACCATTGATAACAGACCATTGTCCTGTGCCAATCGCCGGACTGTTGCCCGCGAGTGTTGCGCTCGCAGCGCATACGGCCTGGTCGGGGCCTGCATCCGAAGGTGTGGGACTGTCAGGATCAAAGGTGATCGTTACCTGGTCGGCGCTGGGTATGCATGTGCCGTTGGTTATGGTCCACTCCAGTGTATACACAGTTCCGGCGGTGCCGCTGAAATTACTTATTGGGTTGGCAGGATCGGCAATAACGCCTCCTGCCCCATTGACAATGGTCCACATGCCCGTACCAACGATGGCGGTATTTCCTTCCAGGTTGGTAAGGCCGCATACCGTTTTGTCGGGACCGGCATCGGCTACCGTAGGCTGCGTTTCAAATTCTGCCGTGAGATCGTCAGAAGTGCTGGCGCATGAGTTCGACACCGTCCAGCGCAGCGTATACGTTGTACCTGGCACGCCCGTGAAATCCGTCGCCGGATCGAGGTCGTCCACAAAGGTTCCGCCTGCTCCGCTGACCACGCTCCACTGACCTGTTCCCGAAGCAGGGGCAGCCGCGTTGAGTGTGACGCTTGCATCGCAATCCTGTATATCCGTACCCGCATCGGCCACCGAAGGAGCTGCTTCGAAGGCTACTGTCATTTCATCCGAACTGCTGGCGCAACTGGTGGTGATGGTCCAGCGAAGAACGTACGTCTCACCCGCGGCACCCGTAAACAATGTGCCCGGCGAAGTCGCATCGCCGAAAGAACCGCCGGATCCACTGGTGACCGTCCAGAGGCCCGTACCTACCAGGGGCCCATTTGCCATCAGCGTTGTTGAGGTGCTTACCGTACTGCAAATCATCTGGTCGCCACCGGCATCGGCGATGGTGGGCGTGTTCGCATCAAATGTTATCTGCACCTGATCCGAGCTTGATGCGCAGGTTGATATGGTCCACTCCAATACATAAACTTCCCCGCTAACGCCTGAGAATTGGCTGACCGGATCATTAATGTCTGTGATAACACCGCCCACTCCGCTGATAATGGTCCAGGTCCCGGTGCCTGTCACCGGCACATTTCCCTCCAGGTTCGTGGTACCGCATACCGTTTTGTCAGCTCCTGCTGTGGAAGGTGTCGGCAATGGTGTTATTGTGATCGTTACATCATCTGTCACTCCCGGACAGGAGGCTGTGGGATCCGTATTCAGGGTTAGCGTTACAGAGCCGGCGGCAATGTCAGTGGCTCCCGGCGTATACGTTGCATTCAATGCGGTATTGTCGTCAAACGTGCCATCACCTGCGGTAGTCCAGGTGCTGCTGACTGCGCTTCCGCCGATGGCCCCTGCAAGTATCACGGCATCCGTGGCGCATATGGTCTGAGGCACGCCCGCGTCAGCGGTGGGTGCAGGATCAATTGTGATCACAACATCGTCAGTGGCAGCAAGACAGGGCCCGGCAGGATCATCCGACGTAAGGGTGAGGGTGACCGTACCAGCGGTAAGATCGTTTGTTCCGGGTGTGTAGATGGCGTTCAGCAGGCTGGCGTTATTGAATGCGCCGTCACCGGAGGTACTCCATGTGGCGCTGCCCGCACCGCCGCCGATCACACCAGCCAGTGTTGCAGTATTTCCGGCACAGATCGTCTGGGCTGTTCCTGCATCTACTGCGGGTATTGGATTGATATTGATGACCACATTATCCGACACCGGGGGGCATGCTCCCGCAGGGTCATTTGTAGTCAGGGTAAGCGTTACTGAGCCCGCGGTGAGATCGTTGGCGCCGGGGGTGTAAACCGCATTCAATGCAGTGGCATTGTCAAAGGTGCCATCACCGGAGGTGGTCCAGGATGCGCTGCCGGCGCTTCCTCCAAAGGCTCCTGTCAGGGTCACGGCGCCATCTGAGCAAATCGTCTGTGGCGTGCCTGCATCCACGGTTGCAGCCGGATCGATGGTTATCACTACGTCGTCACTGACAGGTCCACAGGGACCTGCGGGATCATCACTGGTCAGGGTAAGTGTCACTGTACCGGCGGCAAGATCATTTGCTCCCGGAGTATACACGGCATTGGGAAGGCTGGAATTGTCAAAGGTGCCATCACCGGCAGTCGACCAGGTTGCACTTCCGGCGCTACCGCCAATCACGCCTGCCAGCGTCGCAGCGGTACCGGCGCAGACCGATTGCGGGGATCCGGCATCCACCGTCGCTGGAGAACTGACCGTTATCACAACATCATCGGAGACTGCGGGACATGCCCCGGCAGGATCATCGGTGGCGAGTGTAAGTGTTACGATACCGGCGGCTATGTCATTTGGACCGGGTGTATAAATTGCATTTAGCGCTGCATTGTTATTAAATGTACCGTCTCCGGGAGTGCTCCATGAACCTGAGGCAGCGCTTCCTCCAATGGCACCCGCGAGGGTTACATCGTCTCCTTCGCAAACAATTTGGGGGGAGCCCGCCTCAACCGTTGCTTCCGGCTCAATGGTTATTACTACCGTGTCATCTGCCTCAACGCAGGGACCCGCAGGGTCATCCGTAGTCAGTGTCAGGGTAACGGTGCCGGCAGCTAAGTCATTTGTTCCTGGTGTATAGATGGCAGTGAGCGATGACGGATCGTCAAAGGTTCCGTCCCCGGAAGTCGTCCAGGTGGCCGATGAGGCCCCGCCCCCAATACTCCCGGACATGGTCGCGGCGCTGCTTGAACATATGGTTTGCGGCAGGCCGGCATCAACGGTTGCCAGCGGATTAATGGTGACCACCATGTTATCCGAAACCGGACCACATGGTCCGGCAGGATCGTCAGTTACTATGGTCAACGTAACTGTTCCTGCCGCGATATCGTTAGGTCCTGGCGTATAGATCGCGGAGGGATTGGTCATTGTATTGAATGAACCGTCTCCTGATGTACTCCAGGTGATTCCTGTGGCAACGCCCCCGAATGTTCCGGCCATAGTGGCGTCATCGCCCGTACAAATGGTTTGATCTGGTCCGGCGTCGACTGTAGCTACCTCGTTGATCGTCAGGGTGACGTTATCGTTCATGGGGGGGCAAGGCCCCAGGGGGTCATTGGTTGTAAGGGTAAGCACTACTGTGCCTGCGGCGAGGTCGTTGACCCCGGGTGTATAGACTGCGTTAAGCTGGCCCGGGTTGTTGAAGGTGCCGTCGCCTGCGGTAGTCCATACAGCGCTTGTGGCAGAGCCGCCAATTGTTCCGGCAAGGGTAGCGGTAGCACCCGAGCAAATGACAATCGGAGCGCCTGCGTCTACGGATGCAGCGGTAAAACGAGTGACCGTGACATCGCCCGATGTTCCCGGACATACTCCACCTGAATCGGTTATGGTCCAGCGAAAGACATTATCTCCAAAACCCAGGCTTCCAACCGATGATGTCGGTGAGCTGGGGTCGCTAAAAAGACCTGAGCCTGATACCAGGGTCCAGGTACCCATCTCCCCCACTCCGGGACTATTTGCTGCGAGTACTGTATTATCTGCACAGATATTCTGATCCGGCCCGGCCATGGCCTGCGTAATAACGGGCACCACTGCATCCGTACCGATAACACAGCCGTTGGCATCCGTGACATCCACGTGATAATTTCCCGCATCAAGGGTAGTGCGGTCTTCGGATGTGGCACCGTCTGACCAAAGGAACGAAAATGGCGCGGTTCCCCCCGTGATGGTAATGGCGATACTCCCTGTTCCTGAGCCTATTGAAGTATCGCAATCGGGATCGATATCGTCAACCGCAACCGCCAGTTGTGTAGGTTCGGTTATTTGAAAACCGCCGGGTCCGTCGGTGATCTGCAGGGAAGTGCAGCCCACCTTAAAGGCAACCACCTGAAAAGATGAAGGATAAACATTGGTATATGTGACGCTGTTGGCGGTCTGCGACTCCGTTACAGCCAGGGTGACATAGAATCCCGAATTGTTGTCAAACAGCTCAAAATTGTCAACATTTTCTGATAATTGAACCGTGATCTCGCCATCATCAAATCCAAAGCAGGAAACATCCACGTGACTGAAGGAGACGACTGAAGCTCCCGTGGGGCACTGAGCCTGAACAGAATTGAATAAGCCCAGCGAGAGAACTAACGCCAGACCATAACCTAATAGTTTAAAAAATAACCGGGCCATGTAAAAGTCTTATATCAATACTAATCGCCTATTTTAATACCTGAAATCGGACCCAGGCTTCTGTATTCCTCACAACCATCCTTCCGGATATAAATGATGTACAGCGAAGGCTCAACCTTCGTAAAGACCTGTTGCCCCTGACCAGACAGACCGTTTACCCGCCGGGTCTGCACAGCCTCGCCCTTGTACAGGTCGTGTAGTGTTGCCGTCAGGGTCTCAACGCCACCCTGAGACCTTAGGGAGATCGCATAAAGAGAATTGGGTGACTCCTGAAACGAGTAATCGATCCTCAGTTCGCATTGCGCCTGGCTAGTTGTCAGCATTGTTAAAAAAAATAATGCAAACAAAATCAACGGCTTGGATAGCTGCATCTTAAGTAAGGATTTTAAAAAATATACACCAGTCAGTATAAATAACCTTTAAAAAATTATAGTAACCAAAGGCTCCAAAAAGCAAAGATCAAGGATACTACCCTCAGATCAAAAAATTAACCATGCTATAAAAAAAAGTTCCCTATCCGGGTAATATTACGGCAAAAAAACGATTTTTTACACTAAAATTTAGGTTTTAATATCTCACTCAACACGACTGCCTTTTTAAACCCGGTCGGATTCCGCAATTCTTTTACATATTCCTTCAACAGGGTGTTCTTATCCTCTATCTTAAATGACTCGAATCTCCCGGACTTGGTTTCACCAATGGTAGACCTCAATTCCTGAAGGGATGTACGCAACGTGGCATCCCGTTTGGCTCTTTCGTAAATTTCAGCAGTAGTTTCCTGCCTCCTGGTGTCGTAATCTATTGTTTCCAGGCTTTTTTCCTCGCTGCCGATATCATCGTCGTAATCGATATAAGCCGGTTTTGGCCTTTCCGGAGCGGGTATCTCCAATGGTTTCGGCCTGGAGACAGGCTGGGCCTTCTTTTTCCCCTCTGTGATCTCCCGAAGCAATTCCTCAAAGCTCATGGGAGGCAGATGCTCACCGGTTGGTTGACCGCCATCATAATCGCTTTCGGCTTTCCGTTTCGATGGCGCCTGTGGTCGTTCAGCACGGCGTTGCTGATTGCTCTTCTTGATCACCTTGCTGATCACATAGATGACGGCAATAATTACATATAACCAGAACTGAAAACTGTCCATGCAAGACAAATTTATCAAAATTTGGTTACAATCATGGGTATCCCGTCTAAACCTCACACAATCAATACGCTGAATACTGCCGGTATTTTTATTTTGAATTGATCTGGGTAGTGATTTATCTTTGCCGACCCCCTATGGTTGGCTGATGCATAAGGATGCCCGGAATTCCAATTGCCCGGCTCAATTGCCTGCATAATTTTGCAGAGGATCAGCCGCGAAACCCGGGGTCTTTTTTTATACGTTCAATACTACTTGTAATGCAATTAGCCAAGCTGGAGATCAAGGGATTTAAGAGTTTCGCGGACAAGGTTGTCATCAATTTTGATGAGGGGATCACCGGTATTGTAGGGCCAAACGGCTGCGGAAAATCAAACGTCGTAGACTCCATCCGCTGGGTCCTGGGCGAGCAAAAGACCAGCGCCCTAAGGTCCGAAAAGATGGAGAATGTGATCTTTAACGGTACCAGCCAGCGTTCTGCACAGCAAATGGCCGAGGTTTCGCTGACCATAAATAATACGAAGAACATCCTTCCTACCGAATATTCCCAGGTAACGATCACGCGCCGGCTTTACCGCTCCGGCGAAAGCGAATACCTGCTCAATGGGGTGACATGCCGGCTCAAGGACATCACGAATCTCTTTCTCGATACGGGTGTAGCGTCAAACAGCTACGCAATAATTGAGTTGGGAATGGTGGACGATCTTCTCAATGACAAGGACAATTCACGCAGAATGCTTTTTGAGGAGGCTGCCGGTATCTCCAAATTCAAGAAGCGGAAGAAGGAGACCCTTCGAAAACTGGAAGACACGGATGCAGACCTGGAGCGCGTGGAAGACCTGCTCTTCGAGATTGAAAAGAACATGAAGAGCCTGGAAAAACAGGCAAAGCAGACTGAAAACTACTACCGCCTTAAGGAAGAATACAAGCAAAAGAGCATCAGCCTTGCCCGCGTCGTGGTACATAAGCAGACTGACCAATTCAACAGCATCAGCGGCAGGATTGCCGAAGAAAACGACAGGAAGATCGCCCTGAGTACGGAGATCGCAGAGAAGGAGGCTGGCATCGAAAGCGCAAAGGCTGAGCTGGTACATAAGGAGAAGACCCTTTCTTCCCGGCAAAAAGCCATCAATGAGTTTGTGGCCGGCATCCGCCAGTACGAGAGCGAGAAGCAGATCAGGAACGAACGGCTGAAGTACCTGAACGACCGCGCAACCACCCTCCGCGAGCAAATAGAACAGGACCGGAAAAGCAACGAGCGGGCGCGGTTCAGTATCCAGAGCCTGGAATCCGAAAAGGATACAGCCATCGCAATCCTGAAGGAGATTGAGGAAAAGCGCCGGCTACTGCAGGCAGAATTCGAGAGCCAGAAAGCAAAAACGCTGAATCTGCAGCAGGAAGCCGACAGCCTAAGACAGGTGCAGCGGGAACATCAGGAACAGAGTTATCAGCTCAACAAAGCGGTGGAGATCCGTGAAATACAGGTAAGCTCACTCAAACAGGAGCTGGAAAAGACGGCCACCGACAGCAGTCAGCAAAATGCAAGCCTTGCCGAATTTGAGAAAAAGCTTGTCGTGCTCGAAGAGCAGATCGATGGGCACACCACAAGGATTGATGGCCTCCGGAAAGAAGAAGAAGATACACAGCAGCGGATAAGTTCTACGGAAAAAACCATAGAAGTGATCCGCGAAGAGATGACTTCCACGGGCCGCAAGCTCGACGCGCGTCAAAACGAATATAACCTAACGAAGTCGCTTGTCGAAAATCTTGAAGGCTTCCCCGAAGCCATAAAATTCCTGCGCAAAAAAGTAAGCAAGAATGCCCCTCTCCTCTCGGATATCCTCACGTGTCCGGAAGAATACCGTATCGCCATCGAGAACTTCCTGGAGCCCTATCTGAACTACTACATCGTTGAACACGAATCGGAAGCGTACGAGGCCATCAATATCCTAAGCGATGCATCAAAAGGCAAGGCGCACTTCTTTATACTTGATTCATTTGACAAATTCGAGGCATCGCCTTCTGCCTTGTACGATAATGCTTTCCCTGCCACCCAGATCATCGAGTTCGATCCTAAATACCGGAAGCTGATGTCGTTTATCCTGGACAAAGTATATATCCACGAAGGTGATATCAAAGGCATCCCTCCGGAAGACGACAATACATTCATCACAAAAAGCGGCAAGGTCATCCGCAAACGCTTCAGCATTTCGGGCGGATCGGTCGGGCTGTTTGAGGGCAAGAAAATAGGCCGGGCCCGTAACCTTGAAAAACTGGAGAAAGAAATCAAGACACTTTCTGCGAAGCTTGAAGAGGTACGACAAAGCCTGGTTGAAAGACAGCGCGACCTTGAAAGGCTCCGTAACAACAACCTCCGTCAACAGATCGAAGACCTCCAGAATACCATCAGGCAGATCAACGAAGAGCATGTTTCAATCCGTACCAAGCGTGAACAATTCTCGGAGATGCTGAACAACGCTGACCTTCGCCGGGAGGACATGCTGGAAAAGATCGACACGCTGGTTCATGAATTGGACGAGCTGAGACCCAAAGCCGTTCATGCGCAACACGATCTTCAGGAATACGAAACAAGATTGTCGGCCGTGGCCGGACGCGTCGCGGGCGATAACGAACTGCTGAGTCTTAAGTCGGCCACCTTCAACGAACAGAATATTCTGTTCCATCAGCAGGA
>DATBVZ010000757.1:0-4596 GCA_036515095.1 Cyclobacteriaceae bacterium
GAGAATCACCGGAAAGTTTTTTATGATCCCTGTCTGGATAAGGGTCAGTGTTTCAAAAAACTCATCCATAGTGCCTAGTCCTCCGGGCATGACCACAAATGCAAAGGAGTATTTTACAAGCAACACCTTTCGCACGAAAAAGTATTTGATGTTCACCCATCGATGCATATAGGGATTCGCGCTCTGTTCCAGGGGAAGATCAATGTTACACCCTACTGAAATGCCGCCGTTCTCGTAGGCGCCGCGATTGGCGGCTTCCATGATTCCGGGGCCGCCCCCGGTCATCACCGTGACGCCGGCTTCGGCCAGTTTTTTGCCTACGGCATACGCTTTTTTATAGTACTCATGGTCTTCCTTGAACCGTGCGGAGCCAAATACGGTAATGCAGGGCCCGACAAAATGAAGCGCCCGGAATCCGCGGATAAAGTCTTTCAGCACCCGCAGGGCAAAAAAGAATTCGAACCAACGCGTACGCGGGCCTTCCAGGAAGACTTCTTCATCCTTTGGCTTGAGAGAAAGGGGTTTGTAATCGAATCGGATTGATTTTGTGCTTTCCATCTGCGATGTTGTCAAAGAGTCGTTTTGTAATGTCAGGTCTGTTAATCGGGTTGCCTTGACATCTGCTGTAATTCCCGATTCATGCCGTTCAGTCCCTAAGTACCTGGTAAGTATTCCGGATGCCGCAGAGACTTCGGATCCCGAAACCATAAAGTTGCCGGTATCCGCGCAATGGCGAGTCAAAATTACTATTTTCACTTCATGTCGCAACGATGACAAGTTGCCTCAACGACCACCCTTATATTTGGCACGCTATGCTAAAGAAAACCCTGTACCGGATCGCCAGGCTCCTCGCTGCCGTCATCATGTTTCAGACATTGTATTTCAAATTCGGGGCTTCCGAGGAATCCGTTTATATTTTCACGAAGGTTGGTATGGAGCCCTGGGGCAGGATCGGAGTAGGTGCCGCCGAGCTGGCGGCGTCGCTGTTGCTGTTGTTCAACGGCACTGCGTGGATAGGTGCCGGTATTGCTGCCGGACTGATGATCGGGGCAATAGGCATGCACCTGACGGTGCTGGGAATTGAAGTACAGGGAGACGGAGGTTACCTGTTCTTTCTTGCCTGCGTTGTCGCAGTCTGCTCCGTATTTGTACTGATCGTTAATAAAGAAAGCGTATTGACCTTACTACCCCGGCGAAGGTAAACGTGTTTATGTGTTTACGTTAGCATGTGCCTGCCTGCCATCGCGCTGGCCTTCTGCGGGGCAGGCAGGTTGATGTGTTGATGTTCCGGCATTGCATTGCTCAATACCCCCCATCCTTACACGACGTACCACTTACTGATTACCACTTACCGATTACCATTACCACCTACCTCACCGCTTCAGTGATTCAAGTGCCGTATGGAGGGGATCGGCGAGCGCGGTGTTGCCGGCCAGTGCGCTTTTCAGTCCTTCGACAATGAAGTTAGGAACACTTTCGCCGCGGCTTATCCTGTTTTTCACGTCGGCGATCATTTCCAACGCGGTGCGCTTGTTGGCGAAATCGGCGCTGCGGTTTACCTTTTCCTCAAGCTCTTCCCATATCGTGATGGATGATTTTACTTCGAAATGTTGTTGAATGTCCTGCCTGACGTCGGAAGTTCGCTGAACGATACAGGCGTTGTACTCGTCTATTATAGTTTCCAGATCCGATTTTTTTAACTCCCCCGCCTCGATGCGCGCGCTGACATTCTCGCAATCGCTGAGGAATTCTGTCATTTGTTTTTTAAAGCCGAGATTGGGAAGTTCGATGCCCGTTCCGTCGGCCTTTTTCAGGTAGGCACCGCTGAAGACGGACGATTTTTCGGGTTGGAAGCGGAGGAGGCTGAGATACCCGGTTTTTTCCAGTTTCATGAAAGTGTAGCCGTACGGACCTTTGACCGGATAATAGAATTCGTCTTCGAGGTAATACAACTTTGTTTCCAGGATCGAATATGTCGTCTTGTCATTTTCGCTTTTGACCTGTACCTTCTTTTCCACCCCGAAGAACATAGGTCTTAACTCACCGCGTACCGTATCCGAAGTGACGGTCACCAGGTAGTCATCCTGGGCGGATACACACTGGTAGAGCAGCATAAAGAGGATGAACAGGATGATGTGTATGACGGAAAATAGTTTCATGCGGGGTTCAAAGTAGTATAAATTAGTTTCGTATTCAATTTGCAGCGAAATTTAATACATTCCGCTGGCGCCATCAACGAATAGTTGGTGCTTGCCTGGTTTTCTGAGGGTGCCTTCATTTGCCTTTAAGACGACCCGACTCTTTCAGCGCTTTGCTGATGATCCATTCCAATTGTCCGTTTGTGCTTCGAAATTCGTCAGCGGCCCATTTTTCTGCTGCTTTCAACAACTCCGGATCCAGGCGAAGTACAAATGGTTTTTTTTGTGCCATTAGGTTTCTGGTTGACCCTCAACTGGCCGGAAAGTGTCCCCTCTCAAATCGTGATACTGCTGCATCGATGGCCTCATCCGTGGTTCATGTATGGAGCGTGCCTGCATTAACAACCGGCGTGGCGTCCTTGTCGCCGCAAAGGACTACCATCAGGTTACTGACCATGGCTGCTTTTCTCTCCTCATCCAATTCTACTATTTTTTCCCGGCTAAGGTGTTCCAGGGCCATCTGGACCATGCTCACGGCACCCTCGACGATCTTGTGGCGCGCGGCCACAACGGCCGTGGCCTGCTGCCTTCGGAGCATGGCGCCGGCAATTTCGGGAGCGTAGGCAAGGTAGCCGATTCGCGCTTCAATGACATGGATCCCCGCAATATCCAATCGGTTCCGAAGGTTCTGCTCCAGCGCTTTGTTCACTTCATCATGCCCGGAACGAAGGGTTAGCTCGTTATCATCGTCAAAGCTGTCATAGGAATACATGCCCGCCAGCCTTCTGACTGCGGAATCACTTTGAATGCGTACGAAGTTTTCGTAGTTGTCTACTTCAAATGCGGCTTTGAACGTATCGCGAACCTGCCAGACTAAAATGACTCCGATTTGTATCGGGTTGCCCACCTTGTCGTTTACTTTGATCTTCTCGCTGTCGAAATTTCGCGCGCGCAACGATATGGCCCGTTTGCTGAAAAAGGGATTCACCCAGAAAAAACCGTTCTTCTTGACGGTACCCTTGTAGTCGCCGAACAAAACCAGGACCCTCGATGAGTTTGGATTAACAAAAAAGAAGCCCGGAAACATGCCGCATACAATGAAGCTGATTGCAAAGAGCAACGCGGGGCCTCCAACCGACGCAAGCAGCACCCCCAGGATCAGGGCAAAGGGCAGCACCACCAGCATCAGATACCCCGATACAGGTGAATAGGTTTTCTCTTGATTCATATGGCTTGAATTATCGTTTAATTTATCCGCATAATATTAAAATGATATCATAAAGATATCAACCGGGAGTGGACCGTCCAAGTTTCTTACGGAGATTATTTTTTTACTGAAACCTTGCGGATAGTCTGCCGTATGCTTACCTGGTGGCGGAAAGCCCGCAGTCAACGATGGTATGTTCCGGGTGTGAACATCCGATCGGCAGGAGAAGGCCGGCGGGAGGATGATCAATCGAAGAAAAGCACGCTGAAGACAAAGTAGAGGATGATGAGCAGGACGAGTACGCCGTACATGACGAGATCCACCCGGACGTACGGCTTGTATTCCTTGTATAGCTCCTTCAGCCTTTTGAACATCGCGTTATGACCGATTTTGAGGCGAAGTTAACGATTTTTGCCGATCCCTTCCCCTGTCCGGCAAACCCGGGTGTACGACACTTTTGCAAACCCGCGCACGCCCCGTCCCTAAAGGGCGCCCGCGCGCTGGGGTTCTCCTTTTAGGGAGTTAGAGGGCGTGCGTTGGGCTAAAAGCAGCTTAATGCAAAACTGTCGTACACCCGGTATGGATACAACTTGAATTCCGGGGCTCAAAATAGATATTTTTGGGACCTTATTCGTTACCGGGAGCAAATGAATATCCGCACATTCTGCAAACAGGCAAATCCCGCGATAACATACAGCCGGCATCAATTACCGGAAAGTATGCGGTAAAGATCCAACGGAAAAGGGAGGGAGACGATGGCTTTCGGAAGACCGCTTTCCTGCAGGCCCCAGTCGTACAAGTAGAATACAGGCGTTACCAGGAGGGCAAGCAGAATATAATAAACGGTATTCTTCCTGCGCTCGAAGTCAATAGCGAGAAAAGAAATTCCCATCACCGGAAAGATGTAAGCCACGCTTCGGCTGACATCGCCAACCAGGATCGGTGAAAACGCGCCAAGGATTACCAGCGTTGTCAGCAACATCGCATCAAACCTGTACCCGGCTCTCCGGATGGAATACATCCCTATCGCGATGATGATCCAGCCCCACCTGAACGTGACAAAGATATTGACAAAGAACCGTGACCAGCTTCTCACCCAGGGTTTTAGATTTTCGATCACGTATTCATAGGCATAAGTGAGCGTGGAGGGCGGATCCGAAATAACATTTTCACTGATGTAAAGCCGGATCAGCAGGTAAATAAAAAGAGACGCGGAGGCAGCGACGATCAGGTTCCATTTTTTGAACAAGC